>NZ_JCANQV010000087.1:0-21969 GCF_059553635.1 Candidatus Streptomyces philanthi | reverse complement strand
CCGGCGCTCCGCCGGTCCGCGGCCTCGGCCCGCAGGATCTCCTCGTAGGCGCCGCGCAGCCGCTCGCCGGGGTCGACGCCCAGTTCCTCGTTGAGCAGCCGGCGGGTGCGGTGGTACCAGTCCAGGGCGTCGGACTGCCGCCCCGTACGGAACAGCTCCCGCATCAGCCCGGCGATCAGCCCCTCCCGCAGCGGGTGGTTGACCGCGGCGGAGTAGAGCACGGCGGCGGACTGCTCGTGCTCGCCGAGCGCGCCGTAGGCCCGTCCCAGTGCCTCCACGGCGGTCAGCCGACGCTCCTCCAGGGCGTGGGCGGCGGCCGCGAACGGCGGGCTGGTGACCGTGCCGGTCAGCGCCGGGCCGCGCCACAGCCCCAGTGCCTCCCGTAGCAGCGGCACCGCGTCACCCGGCGCCTGTTCGGGCCGGGCGAGGGCCACCAGCTCCCCGAAGCGGTGGGCGTCGATCAGTTCCTCGGGCAGCCGCAGCAGATACGCGGAGCCGTGGGTGGCCAGCTCGATGCCGTATGCCTGCGCGCCGCCCTGGGCGAGCGCGGCGCGCAGACGGGAGACATGCCCCTGGACGACCGTACGGGCATGCGCGGGGGGTTCGTCCTCCCAGAGGCAGTCGATCAACTGCTCCAGCGGGACGGTGGTGTTGGGCCGCAGAAGGAGCAGCGCCAGTACACTGCGGCGCTTGGCGGGCCCGAGCGACAGCTCTCCGGAGCCGGTCGTGACGGCGATCGGGCCCAGCAGTGAGAAGTCCAACTCACCCCTCCAGGAAGGCCGTCAGGGTGTTGGCCAGCAGGTACGGGTCCTCGGCGCCGCACAGCTCGCGCGCCGAGTGCATGGAGAGGATCGCGACGCCGATGTCGACGGTGGTGATGCCGTGCCGGGCCGCGGTGATCGGGCCGATGGTGGTGCCGCAGGGCATCGAGTTGTTGGAGACGAACGACTGCCACGGCACCCCGGCCCGCTCGCAGGCGGCGGCGAACACGGCCCGTCCGCTGCCGTCGGTGGCGTAGCGCTGGTTGACGTTCACCTTGAGGATCGGGCCGCCGTTGGGCACGGGGTGGTGGCCCGGCTCGTGGCGCTCGCTGTAGTTGGGGTGGACGGCGTGGCCGGTGTCGGAGGACAGGCAGACGGTGCCCGCGAAGGCGCGTGCCCGGTCCTCGTAGGAGCCGCCGCGGGCGAAGACGGACCGTTCGAGGACGGTGCCGAGCAGCGGGCCGTCGGCGCCGGTGTCGGACTGGCTGCCGTTCTCCTCGTGGTCGAAGGCGGCGAGCACCGGGATCGTGGTGAGGGCGGCGCCGGAGGCGGCCGCGGCGATGAGGGCGGCGGTGCCGGCGTGGACGGACAGCAGGTTGTCCATGCGGGGCCCGGCGACCAACTCGCGGTCGCGTCCCAGGTAGGTGGGGGGCTCGATGCTGTGGACCATCAGGTCCCAGCCGCGCACCTCGCCCGCCGGGACGCCGGCCTCCTCCTCGACGAAGGCGATCAGGTCGCCCTCCGCGACCTCGCCCAGGCCCCAGATCGGCGTCATGTGGCGCTGCTTGTCGAGGGTCAGGCCGTCGGTGTTGACCGCCCGGTCGAGGTGGACGGCGAGTTGGGGGACGCGCAGCAGGGCGCGGTCGATGTTCACGAGGCGGTGGCTGCCGTCCCGCAGCGTCAGCCGGCCGCTGAGGCCGAGGTCGCGGTCGAGCCAGGTGTTGAGGAGGGTGCCGCCGTAGATCTCGACGGCGATCTGCCGCCAGCCGTGGGCGCCGGTGTCCGGAATCGGCTTCACGCGGAGGTTGGGGGAGTCGGTGTGGGCCCCCACGATCCGGTAGGGGGTGGCGGCTTCGGCGCCTTCCGGGACGTACCAGGCGATCAGGGCGCCGCCGCGCAGGACGTACTTGCCGCCGCTCGTGCCGTCCCAGGCGTCGGTCTCCGCCAGCTGCCGGAAACCGGCCTTCTCCAGCCGCTCCGCCGCGTTCGCCACCGCGTGGTACGGGGAGGGACTGGCGGCGAGGAAGGACATCAGGTCGTCGGTGTGGCCGCGATCGAAGCGGGCGGAGTTGGTCATGGCTTCAGCATAAGGAGGCGGCGCCCGTATGGTTCGTGCCCGCTGCACGTAACCGCGGCCCCTTCCGGCCAGTATTTCCGCACACCGGACGGGATTCCCCACTGGAACGGCGGGTTCCGCCACCGGGGCGGGGAGGGGCCGGACATGGCGAGGCCCGCCTCCCCGGGGGAAAGGAGGCGGGCCCCGTCAGTGTGCACGGCCGATCTGAGAAGACTCTGAGAAAAGGGTCAGAACGCGGCCTCGTCCAGCTCCATCAGCGACTGGTCGACGGACTCGGCCAGGGAGCGCTGGACGGCGACACCCGGCAGCACGTTGTGGGCGAAGAACTTCGCCGCGGCGATCTTGCCGGTGTAGAAGGGCTTGTCCTTCGAGGAGGCGCCGGACAGCTTGTCGGCGGCGACGGCCGCGCCCTTCAGCAGCAGGTAGCCGATGACGACGTCACCGGAGGCCATCAGCAGGCGGGTGGTGTTGAGGCCGACCTTGTAGATGGAGGTGACGTCCTTCTCGGTCGCCGCGAGGTCGGTCAGCATGGCGCCGACGATCGCCTCCAGGTCGGCGGCGGCCTTGGCCAGTTCGCCGCGGGCCTGCTCCAGCTCCGCGCCGCCCACGCCGTCGGCGAGGAACTTCTTGATCTCCTCGGAGAGCGTGGTGAGCGCCTGGCCCTGGTCGCGGACGATCTTGCGGAAGAAGAAGTCCTGGCCCTGGATCGCGGTGGTGCCCTCGTAGAGGGTGTCGATCTTGGAGTCCCGGATGTACTGCTCGATCGGGTACTCCTGGAGGTAGCCGGAGCCGCCGAAGGTCTGGAGCGACTGCGCCAGCTGCTCGTAGGACTTCTCCGAGCCGTAGCCCTTGACGATGGGCAGCAGCAGGTCGTTGAGGCGGTGCGCGGCGCTCGCGTCCTCGCCCGCGGTCTCCTTGGCGAGGATCTCGTCCTGGACGGTCGCGGTGTAGAGCACCAGGGCGCGCATGCCCTCCGCGTACGCCTTCTGCGTCATCAGGGCGCGGCGCACGTCGGGGTGGTGGGTGATGGTGACGCGCGGGGCGGTCTTGTCGGTGAAGGACGCCAGGTCCGGGCCCTGCACGCGCTCCTTGGCGTACTCCAGGGCGTTGAGGTAGCCGGTGGAGAGGGTGGCGATGGCCTTCGTGCCGACCATCATGCGGGCGAACTCGATGATGCGGAACATCTGGCGGATGCCATCGTGCTTGTCGCCGATCAGCCAGCCCTTGGCGGGGTGGTTGGCGCCGAACGTCATCTCGCAGGTGTTGGACGCCTTGAGGCCCATCTTGTGCTCGACGTTGGTGGCGTAGACACCGTTGCGGGCGCCCAGCTCACCGGTCTCGAAGTCGAACTCGTACTTCGGGACGAGGAAGAGGGAGAGGCCCTTGGTGCCGGGGCCGTGGCCCTCGGGACGGGCGAGGACGTAGTGGAGGATGTTCTCCGACATGTCGTGCTCACCGGAGGTGATGAAGCGCTTCACGCCCTCGATGTGCCAGGAGCCGTCCTCCTGCTGGACGGCCTTGGTGCGGCCCGCGCCGACGTCCGAACCCGCGTCGGGCTCGGTGAGCACCATCGTGGAGCCCCAGCCCTTCTCCACGGCGAGCTGCGCGATGTGCTTCTGCCGCTCGGTGCCCTCCTCGAAGAGCACGCCGGCGAACGCCGGGCCGGACGCGTACATCCAGATCGCGGGGTTGGAGCCCAGGATCGTCTCGGCGAACGCCCACAGCAGCGAGCGCGGCGTGGTGGTGCCGCCGATCTCCTCCGGGATGCCCAGCCGCCACCACTCGGCGTCCATGTACGCCTGGTAGCTCTTCTTGAACGTGTCGGGGAGCGGCGCGGTGTGGGTGTCGGGGTCGAAGACCGGCGGGTTGCGGTCGGCGTCGGCGAAGGAATCGGCCAGTTCGTTCTCGGCGAGCCGGGCGATCTCGGTCAGGACGCTCTTGGCGGTGTCGACGTCCATCTCGGCGAACGGACCCGTGCCATAGACGCTGTCGCGGCCGAGCACCTCGAAGAGATTGAACTCGATGTCGCGGAGATTCGACTTGTAGTGGCCCATGGGGTTCGGCTCCGTAACGGCTAGAGAGGGCAAGACCTCGGACAAGCGATACCAGCAAGTAGTCCCGATGATGCTACCCACCGGTAATAAGAAGCAACCCCTCATCGGCCATCTGTGACGAGCGTCCCGTCCCGACTCAGTACGCTGTGCCGCATGTACGGCTACGACCAGAACCCGGGTGCGGGTCAGCAGTACGGCGCGCCGCCCCCGCAGCAACCGGCCCCCGGGGGCTACGGCGAGCAGCCGCTGTATCCCGAGCCGTCACCGCCCTCGCTCGCGGACGCGGTGCGGGCCTTCACGACCGGCTCGATGTCGCCCGAGGACTTCCAGCAGATCTTCTCGACGTCGAAGATCTACTGCCCGCGCGGCGACAATCCCGGCTTTCTCGCGCTGCACAACACCCAGCAGCCGGTGATCCCGATGTTCACCTCCCTCAAGGAGCTGCGCCGCTACGCCGGCAAGGAGTCCAAGTACTTCGTGATCACCGGCGCCGAGGTGCTCGATCTGCTGCCGACCGGCTACGGCTTCGTCCTCGACATGGAGGGCGACCACCGGATGGTCTTCGATGCGAAGGCCGTGGAGCAGATGGTCGACTTCACGATGCGGCGGATGTACGGCTGACGCGCGGGCCCTCGGCAGGGCTTCCCGTGAGGGGCGGGCCCCGGTGGTGGACACCGGGGCCCGCCCCTTCGTCTGCCCGCTGATCTGCGGGAACGTTGACCGGAATACCTCGCGCCTTGCGGGTTGTTCATCGTTCAACTAAATTGAACGCGGAACGACCGAGGAGGCCGTCATGCCCGCTGTAACCGTGGAGAACCCGCTGACCCTGCCGCGCGTGGCGGCACCGGCCGAAGCGCGCGACCGTCCCGTACTCGCCGTCTCGACCGCGCCGAGCGGTTTCGAGGGCGAGGGGTTCCCGGTGCGCCGTGCCTTCGCCGGGATCCACTACAGGTACCTTGATCCGTTCATCATGATGGACCAGATGGGCGAGGTGGAGTACGCGCCCGGAGAGCCCAAGGGCACGCCCTGGCATCCGCACCGCGGCTTCGAGACCGTCACCTATCTGCTCGACGGAACGTTTGTGCACCGTGACTCGCACGGTGGCGGCGGCGTGATCAACGATGGCGACACCCAGTGGATGACGGCCGGGTCCGGGCTGCTGCACATCGAGGCGCCGCCGGAGTCGCTCGTCATGTCCGGCGGGCTGTTCCACGGCCTCCAGCTGTGGGTCAACCTTCCGAAGAAGGACAAGATGATGGCCCCCCGCTACCAGGACATCGGTGGCGGTCAGGTCAAGCTGCTGACCTCCGCCGACGGCGGGGCCCTGCTGCGGCTGATCGCCGGTGACCTCGACGGGCACCACGGCCCCGGCATCACCCACACGCCGATCACGATGACGCATGTGTCGTTGAACCCGGGCGCCGAGCTGACCCTGCCCTGGCGCTCCGACTTCAACGCGCTGGCGTACGCACTGGCCGGGCGCGGCAGCGCGGGGGCCGACGGACGGCCGTTCCGGACGGGACAGGCCGTGGTCTTCGGCGACGGCGACGCCCTCACCATCCGGGCCGACCGCACCCAGGAGTCCCGCAGCCCGAACTTCGAGGTCGTGCTGCTGGGCGGGCTGCCGATCCGGGAGCCGATGATGCACTACGGTCCGTTCGTCATGAACACCCACGCCGAACTGGCCCAGGCGTTCGAGGACTTCCAGGCCGGCCGGCTGGGGACCATACCCGCCGAGGAGAGCTGAGCCACCGCGGACACCGCCGAACCCGCCGCGAATGCCGGGACTGCGACGTACGTCCGTGGTGGACTGTCCGGGTGCGACATGACTCGGAACGTGCCCCGAACCAGGGCGAAGAGCCCCTGCTGCCCCTCGCCGCCCGCCGCGCCGCCGCCTGGAGCGCCGTCGTCCTGCTGGTCGCGGCCGTCGCGGCACTCGGCGTCTGGCTGTGCGTGGAGCTGAGCGCGGCGGTCACGCCCGTCCTGCTGGCCCTGCTGGGCAGCGCACTGCTCGGGCCGGTGTACCGGCGGCTGGTGGCGATGCGGCTCAACCGCTCGCTCGCGGCCGGACTGACCTGCGCCCTGCTGGTCGTCGTGGTCGGCGGCGTCGGCTATGTCGTGGTCAACGCGCTGGTGGACACCGGGGACCAGATCCTCACGTCCCTCAAGGACGCGGCGCGGGAACTCTCCCGGCACTTCGGCACTGCGGGGGCCTCGCTCAACGACCTCGCGACCAATGCCAGGCAGCTGATCGGAAGGTTCGGCAGCACCGCGGCCTCCGGCCTGCTGGCCGGCGTCAGCATCGTCGGCCAGTTCATCGCCGCCGCCGTACTGGCCCTGCTGCTGACCTTCTTCTTCCTGCGCGACTCCGGCAAGGCCGTACGCGCCCTGCACGACTGGGCCCCCAGCGGCTCGGGACCGCGGCTGGAGCGGATGGCCCGCCGCGGCTTCCAGGCCGTCGAGGGCTTCATGCGCGGCACCACCCTCATCGCCCTGATCGACGCCACCTTCATCACCGTCGGACTGCTCGTCCTCAAGGTGCCCGGCGCCTTCGGCCTGGGCGCCCTGGTCTACGTCGGCGCCTACATCCCCTACCTCGGCGCCTTCATCTCCGGCACGGTGGCGATCCTCGTCGCCCTCGCCGACCGCGGCTTCGCGATCGCGCTGTGGACGCTCGGTGTCGTCCTCGCCGTGCAGGTGCTGGAGGGCCACGTCCTCCAGCCGGTGATCCAGAGCCGTACGGTCCAGATGCACCCGGCCGTGGTGATGCTGGCGATCGCCGCGGGCGCCACCGTCGCCGGCATCATCGGCATGCTGCTGTCCGTGCCCCTCACCGCCGCGGTCTCCGGCGTCCTGCACGAACTGCGGAGGGGCTACGCGGCGGACTCCGACACCGCCCCTGCCGGACCGTCGGCTGGGCCCGAGGGACCGGCCGGCTCCGGCGTCTGAACCGCCTCCGCGGCCCCCGCGTCCTCGTACAGCTCGAACCATGTCGACTTGCCGTCGCCGCGCGGCTCGACGCCCCACGCCCCGGCCAGCAGCTCCATCAGCACCAGCCCCCGGCCCGAGGAGGCCAGCTCACCGGGGGTACGGCGGCGCGGCAGCTCGTCACTGCCGTCCGCGACATCGACCCGGATCTTCCGGCCGCCGCGCTCCCCGGATATCTCGGCGATCAGCAGCGCGTCACCGTCGGTATGGGTGAGGACATTGGTCACCATCTCGGAGACCATCAGCTCCGCGGAGTCCACCTGGTCCGGATCGGCCCAGTCGTGCAGCACATCACGCACCTGCCGCCGCGCCTCGGCTATCCGCTCCGGCTGCGCCTGCGCGATCGTCAGCGCGGTACGCCGTACGGGCTGCCGCACCCGCCGCCCGCCGGAGCCCACCCCGCAGCTGGCGCCCTCACGGGAGAGCAGCAGCACGGCGATGTCGTCCTCACGCCGGTCGATCAGCGGGCCGGTGGTGTGGTGCGAGGGCGGGCCGTGCACCGCCTGCACCAGGGCGTCGGCGAGCGCTTCGAGGCCGGGGCCCTCCGGGCCGCCGTCGTGCCGTTCGAGGACGTCGCGCAGCCGCGCCCAGCCCGTCTCCAGGTCATGGCCGCCGGTCTCGATCAGCCCGTCGGTGCAGACCAGCATGGTCTCGCCGGGCTCCAGGACCAGCCGCGTCGTCGGGTAGCCGGTGTCCGGGTCGATGCCCAGCGGTATCCCGCCCGCGGTCGGCCGTATCAGCATCGTGCCGTCGCTCATCAGCATCGCCGGGTCGGGATGGCCCGCCCGCGCGATGTCCAGCACCCCGGTCGCCGGGTCCACCTCGATGTAGAGGCAGGTCGCGAAGCGCGGGTCCTCGCCCCGGCCGCGCTCCTCCGTCTCGTTGATCCCGGCCAGGAAACGGCCGGCGCGGGCGAGCACCGCGTCCGGGTGGTGCCCCTCGGAGGCGTAGGCCCGCAGCGCTATCCGCAGCTGCCCCATCAGCCCCGCCGCCCGTACGTCGTGCCCCTGGACATCACCGATGACCAGCGCGATCCGGCCGGACGGCAGCGGGATCATGTCGTACCAGTCGCCGCCGACCTCCAGCCCGCCGCCGGTCGGCACATAGCGGGCGGCCACCGTCATCCCCGGGATGTCCGGCTGCACCGTCGGCAGCATGCTGCGCTGCAACCCGACCGCCAGCTCGTGCTGGGACTCCTGCGCCCCCGCCCGCGCCAGTGCCTGCGCCAGCATCCGGGCGACGGTCGTCAGCACCGCGCGCTCGTCCGGGGTGAAGGCGACCGGATGGCTGAAGCCCGCCATCCACGCGCCGATCGTCCGTCCCGCGTTGACCAGCGGCAGGAACGCCCACGACCGGCGCCGGAACCGCGACGCCAGCTGCCAGGCCGCCGGGAAACGCGCCCGGTACGCCTCCGGCGTCGGCAGATAGAGCGCCCGGCCGGTGCGCACCACCTCGACGGCCGGGTAGTCCGTCTCCAGCGGCATGTCCAGGAAGGGCCGCTCGTCGCCGGGCAGGTGCCCGTGGTGGCCGATGACCGTCAGCCGGTCGCCCTCGATGCCGAAGACCGCGAGGCCGTCCGGCATGAAACCGGGCATCGACAGCCCGCTCGCCACCCGCAGCACCTCCGCCGTCGACCGGGCCTCGGCCAGCGCCCGGCCCGCGTCCAGCAGGAACGCCTCACGCGAGCGGCGCCAGTCGCCGGTGATGGGGGTGTGCGCGGCGGAGGTGCCCGGCTGCGGCTCGGGCACCTCCTGGAGCGTGCCGACGAGGACGAAGTCCCCGTCGACCTTCATGGGTCTGGAGCGGGAGCGGACGATGCGCTGCACCGTGCCGTGTTCGTCGACGATCCGCAGCCGCGCCTCGGCCAGCGTCTCCTCGGCGACGGCGAGCTCGACCACGCCGTTGATCTCGGCGAAGTCGACGGGGTGGAAGCGGGAGCGCACCGCCGCCTGGCTCAGCTCGGCCCGTTCGGCGGGCAGGCCGAGCAGCCGGGCCGCTTCGGCGTCGAGGGTCACTCGTCCCGAGGCGTTGTCCCAGCGCCACAGGCCGGTCGCGATGGCGGCCAGGAGGTCCTTGGTGCGCATTGCCACACTTTATGTGGGTTGCCCGTGGGGCGACCAACGCGGTGGCCGGAACCATGGTCCCACGGGAGGCGCCCGGGGCCCGGCCGCCGGGCAAGGAACGGGGCCCGGCCCCCGCACGAGCACGGTGACACGTATATGCCAATCGAGGGACGGGGCCCGGGACGGTAACCTGGAGCGGTTATCACATACCCGGGGCGTCCCTCCACGGAGGGAAGGATGCGGGAAGAAGGCCGGTACGACGGCGGTGCGCAGCTCGGCGCACTCCCTCCGGTCCGCCCTCGACCGCCCCGTCTCGACTCGCGACGACTTGGATGAGCGATGCATCGGTACCGGTCCCACACCTGCGGTGAGCTTCGGGCCGCGGACGTCGACACGGACGTCCGCCTCAGTGGCTGGCTGCACAATCGACGTGACCTGGGCGGCATCCTCTTCATCGATCTGCGCGACCACTACGGTCTGGTGCAGCTCGTCGCCCGCCCCGGCACCCCCGCCAACGAGGCGCTCAGCTCGCTGACCAAGGAGACCGTCGTCCGCGTCGACGGCAAGGTCAGCGCCCGCGGCGCCGACAACATCAACCCCGACCTGCCGACCGGCGAGATCGAGATCGAGGTCTCCGAGGTCGAGGTGCTGGGCGCCGCCGAGCAGATCCCGTTCACGATCAACACCGAGGACGGCGTCAACGAGGAGAAGCGCCTCGAATACCGCTTCCTCGACCTGCGCCGCGAGCGGATGCACCGCAACATCCTGCTGCGCACCGCCGTCATCTCCGCCATCCGGCACAAGATGACCGCGCTCGGTTTCAACGAGATGGCGACCCCGATCCTGTCGGCCACCTCCCCCGAGGGCGCCCGCGACTTCCTCGTCCCCTCGCGTCTGCACGCCGGCAAGTTCTACGCGCTGCCGCAGGCCCCCCAGCAGTTCAAGCAGCTGCTGATGATCGCCGGCTTCGACCGCTACTTCCAGATCGCGCCCTGCTTCCGCGACGAGGACGCCCGCGCCGACCGCTCGCCCGGCGAGTTCTACCAGCTCGACGTCGAGATGAGCTTCGTCGAGCAGGAGGACGTCTTCCAGCCGATCGAGAAGCTGATGACCGAGCTGTTCACCGAGTTCGGCAACGGCCGCACGGTCACCTCCCCGTTCCCGCGCATCCCGTTCCGCGAGGCGATGCTCAAGTACGGCTCCGACAAGCCGGACCTGCGCGCCGAGCTGGAGCTGGTCGACGTCTCCGGCGTCTTCGCCGGCTCGGGCTTCAAGGCGTTCGCCGACAAGCACGTCCGCGCGCTCGCCGTGCCGGACACCGCCGGGCAGCCGCGGAAGTTCTTCGACCAGATGGGCGAGTTCGCCGTCGCGCAGGGCGCCAAGGGCCTGGCCTGGGTCCGCGTGGGCGAGGACAACGCGCTCGCCGGCCCGATCGCCAAGTTCCTCACCGAGGACGACGTCAAGGCCCTGACCGAGGCGCTGGACCTCAAGCCCGGCCACGCCGTCTTCTTCGGCGCGGGCGAGTTCGACGAGGTCTCCAAGATCATGGGCGCGGTCCGCGTCGAGGCCGCCAAGCGCGCCGGCCACTTCGTCGAGGACGAGTTCCGCTTCTGCTGGATCGTCGACTTCCCGATGTTCGAGAAGGACGAGGACACCGGCAAGATCGAGTTCTCGCACAACCCGTTCTCCATGCCGCAGGGCGGCCTGGAGGCCCTGGAGACCAAGGACCCGCTGGACATCCTGGCCTGGCAGTACGACATCGTCTGCAACGGCGTCGAGCTGTCCTCCGGCGCGATCCGGAACCACGAGCCGGACGTCATGTACAAGGCGTTCTCCATCGCCGGTTACGACAAGGAGACCGTCGAGGCCGAGTTCGGCGGCATGCTCCGCGCCTTCAAGTTCGGCGCCCCGCCGCACGGCGGCATCGCCCCGGGCGTCGACCGCATCGTCATGCTGCTGGCCGACGAGCCCAACATCCGCGAGACCATCGCCTTCCCGCTCAACGGCAACGCCCAGGACCTCCTGATGGGCGCCCCCAGCGAGGTCGACGAGTCCCGCCTCAAGGAGCTCCACCTGAACATCCGCAAGCCGCAGGTGAAGTAGGACGACGGCGCGCGGCGGCCCGGACCGGTCGGTCCGGGCCGCCGCGCGAAAGCTACGGCCCCTGGACCGGTCCTGGTCCAGGGGCCGTGGTGTTCCCGGGGCGGTTACTCCCCGCCGCCGAAGCGCTCCCGGTACGCGTCCAGGTCCTCCTCGGTGATCTTCGCGAAGAGCACCGGCGGCACCGTGAACGCCGTACCCGCCGGCACCGACGCCAGCGCCGCGGCCTCCTCGGCCGTCACCCACGTCGCGGTGTCACCGTCGAGGGCGAACGCCCCACGCATCGCCTGCGCCGTCGCCGGGATGAACGGCTCGGAGACCACCGCGTACAGGTGGATCAGGTTCATCGCCGTCCGCAGCGTCAGCGCCGCCGCGTCCTTGTCGGTCTTGATCTCCAGCCAGGGCGCCTTCTCCTCCAGGTAGGAGTTGCCCGCGCTCCACAGGGCGCGCAGCGCCGCCGCCGCCTTGCGGAACTGGAGGGCCTCCATGTGTCCCTCGTACTCCGCGAGCAGCCCGGCGATCTCCTCGCCCAGCTTCTGCTCGGCGGCCCCGGCCTCGGCGCCCGCCGGCACCTCGTCACCGAACCGCTTGCGGGAGAACGACAGCACCCGGTTGACGAAGTTGCCGAGGGTGTCCGCGAGGTCCTTGTTGACCGACGACGAGAACAGCTCCCAGGTGAACGAGGTGTCGTCCGACTCCGGGGCGTTCGCGATCAGGAAGTAGCGCCAGTAGTCGGCCGGCAGCAGCTCCAGCGCCGCGTCGGTGAAGATGCCGCGCTGCTGGGAGGTCGAGAACTTCCCGCCGTAGTAGTTCAGCCAGTTGAATGCCTTGAGGAAGTCGACCTTCTTCCACGGCTCACGGGTGCCGAGCTGGGTGGCCGGGAACATCACCGAGTGGAACGGGACATTGTCCTTGGCCATGAACTCCGTGTACCGGACGTCGTCGGCCTCGTACCACCACGACTTCCAGTCCCGCTCCTCCGGCGCCTCGTCGGCCCACTCCTTCGTCGCGCCGATGTACTCGACCGGGGCGTCGAACCACACGTAGAAGACCTTGCCCTCGGCCGCCAGCTCCGGCCACACATCGGCCGGCACCGGCACGCCCCAGTCGAGGTCACGCGTGATCGCACGGTCCTGAAGGCCCTCGGTCAGCCACTTGCGGGCGATGGACGAGGCCAGCGTCGGCCAGTCCCCGCTGTGCGCGTCGATCCACTCCTCGACCTCGCCCTGGAGCTTGGACTGGAGCAGGAACAGGTGCTTGGTCTCCCGCACCTCAAGATCGCTGCTGCCGCTGATCGCGGAGCGCGGCTCGATCAGGTCCGTCGGGTCCAGCACCCGGGTGCAGTGCTCGCACTGGTCACCGCGCGCCTTGTCGTAACCGCAGTGCGGGCAGGTGCCGACGATGTAGCGGTCCGGCAGGAAACGGTCGTCGGCGATCGAGAAGACCTGCCGGATCGCCCGCTCCTCGATGAACCCGTTCTCGTGCAGCCTGCGCGCGAAGTGCTGCGTCAGCTCGACGTTCTCCGGCGACGAACTCCGCCCGAAGTGGTCGAACCGCAGCCCGAACCCGTCGTAGATCGCCTTCTGCGCGTCGTGCTGCTCACCGCAGAACGTGTCGACCGACTGCCCCGCCGCCTTCGCCGCCAGCTCGGCGGGCGTCCCGTGCTCGTCCGTCGCACAGATGAAGAGCACATCGTGCCCCCGCTGCCGCAGATACCGGGCATACACATCGGCCGGGAGCATGGACCCCACCATGTTGCCCAGGTGCTTGATCCCGTTGATGTACGGAAGGGCGCTGGTGATGAGGTGTCGAGCCATTGCCGGCTGCTCCCAAGTCGCTACGGTGGGTGATGATTTGCTTTACGGAACGTCAATATCGTACTGGACGGGGTGGGGGTGGTGAGGGCCACTGCCTGCGGATCCGGGGGCCGGCGCCCCACCCGCCCCGACCGGAGCCGGTGGGCAGGGCGTGACGTCCGGGCCCGGTTCTCCGCACTCGATGAAATCTTCGAGTGCTGCGCGGAGCCATGCGTAGAAGTGGGGGAATTCTTTTCTGTTCTCCCGCCCCGGAGACGTGAAGTCGTGGAGGACGCGCACCGTACCGCTGGCGAGATCCCAGCACGCGACGTCGTCGTTGTCCTCGCGCCGGGCGAAGGGGACCAGTCGCCGTTGCGGGAAACGCTCGCGCATCCCGATCATCCGTGAGTGGAGGTTCTTGCCCTCCAGCAGCCACCACGGCTCCAGCCCGAGCAGCCCGGAATCGACGGCGCGCAAAAAGCTCTCCGGGTAGCTGAATCCGCCCGGCCATTCCTCGTCCGGTAAGACATGATTCATGATCCCGGCCTTCCTGGCCTGTGGGCCTGTTATTTAGTCCCCCGCAGGGGGCCGAACCTTGACGGAGTGTGGTGGTCTCCGTTGTCCTCGTGCCAGGAACACTTTGCCGCCCGGACATACCCTTCTCCGCCGTTCAGGAGGAACAGGGTGCCGGGGCCGTCTCCGGGAATTTCTCCAGGAACTTCCTTCAGGTCCTCGACCTCACTCACCTCGGCAATATGGAGTGAAGCGTAGCTCGGCCGCAGATGCATGAACGTGACTGCCGGGAACATCACATCTATTCTGGTCGCGTAGAGGTTCGGGTCAAAGCTCCTCAGGAGCAGCACCGAGTGGCTGACGGAGTACTGCCAGACCTGGAATTCTCGACCCGAAGGGAAAATGACCTCCATTTTTCACCTTCTGTTGCTCGAACATTGACATCCAGAAGATAACCTTACTCTCTTCATTGTTCGCCAAGAACAAGTGGAATCCTCCGGGGGTCGGTCTGACGGAAATCATCGCCACCTCTGGCTCCGGGCATTTCTTGAGGAAATTCATAAGTGAACGGTGGTGCGATGTAGAGGAGTTCCCTGTGGTGCGCGCCGCAAGCGTCGTGTGTAGGTGTGGAGGAGGGATGCGGTTGAGATTTTCCGGATTCGAAGGACAATTCTTCACCGGACAACACCGCATCGATGAGCGCTTGCGGGCAATCGTCTTCGGATGCGGATCTTGCGATCAAAGCTCTCAGGCCGTTTTCTTCCATGCTCCTCCGTTCTCGCTCACGGCCCCCCAGCCCCCTCGCGCTGCCAGCGGACCAGGTCGTCCAGGGCCCGGTGCAGGTCCTCGACCGACGCCAGGCCGCGGTGCTCGGCGACGACCCGGCCGGTAGCCACCTCGCCCCACTCCAACTCGGCCTCCCCGCTGTCCCACACCGTCAGCTGGCCGACCGCATCCGGGCCGTCCACCGCCAGGGCCATGCTTGCCTTGACCCAACCGGACCGGGAATCGTCCAGGTCCAGCGCGACCCCCTCCGCGGCCAAGGACTCCCGCCTCGCCTCGACCCAGGCGCGAAGCGCTGGAAACAGGAACTCGTGGACCGTCATCACTTCTGGCGCCGGGTATTTTTGAGAACGACCCTCCATTAGTGCCATATCTTCACGATATGTGGGGGACGAAGGGTTGCAGAAGCCGCGCGAGGCGGTGCCGTCCGGAGTGGGGCGGTTTCCGGGTTCCAGGTGTAGCGCCAGGTGGCCGGTCCGCGGCCCGGTTTTCAGATGCCGCCCTCACGCATGCTCTCCTCGACCATCCTGGCGTGCCAGTTTCTGTACTCGCTTCTCGCCCAGTTCTCGCCGTCGAAGTAGGCTTCCCAGAAACCCGGGGTCGACCATGACTGTGGCCGCATGAAAAATGAGCCATCCTCTTTCATGTCGATTCGCCAGCATTCTGGAATATGATGCGATGTCAGTTCGAAGATCTCCGTGCTGAAAAGTGCTGGAGCGCTCCCGTCTCCGGGGTCGATGCGGAAGAAATTGAGTCCGTTGTGTTCTGTGTAGAGTTCCAGTACCACGTGTGTGATGTCGCCGCGTAGGGCTGGACGCAAATTTTTTGAGAGTTCTTTCCGTTTTACTTTTGCAAGCATGGGTTATCTCCTGTTCAGGACTGCCTTGTAGTCGGAGTCGTATGCGACTGCCCCGGTCTTGGAATTTTGGTAAAAGTGGACCTGGAAATCTCCCTGTGGACTCTGGAAGGTTCGTGTTGTGTACTTGGCCCAGTCCCCTATAGAGCTTCCGTCTGACGTTAGGTGTTTTACTACGTGTTTGTTCATCAAATCTCTGCCGGGAATGATGAGTGTCTTTCCTTCGAGTGCTTCGGCGGACAGCCTCCCATCGGGTGTGAACACGGATTCTGCGGACTCGCGGCGTAGGTGATCGGCCAGCCTCTGTCCGTCGGCGTTGGGGGATATGAAGTTCCCTTTAGCGTCCAGCCCATGCTTGCCGGTCTCATTCAAGCACGGTGCTAGGCCCAAGGGGTCTGCCCAGGAATGGGGATTGTGTACATAGCCAACAGGATTGTCGGCCGGCTGAAGGCCCAGAGGATCCGGGGAAAGGTACCGCCCCATCGTCGGGTCGTAATAGCGGTGGACGTTGTAGTGGAGTTCCGTCTCCGGGTCGAAGTACTGGCCGGGGAAGCGCAGGGGGGTGTGGGCCGTGGCGTTGCGGTTCCAGGTGGTGGTGCCCCAGAGGGTGGTGCGGGTGCGCCAGGCGATGTGTCCGGAAGTGTCGACGAGTTCGGTGGGGGTGCCGATCAGGTCGGTGACGATGGCGAAGAAGCGTTGGTCGAGGGTGTGAGGGGACGCGTTTGCCGCGGACGTGGTTTTGCGTTCGGTTTGGGTCAGGGGCGTCAGGCCCTGGTGGTCCCAGGTGAGCGTGATGGCGACATCGGTGCCGGTGGTGCGGGTGGTTTGTTCGGTGAGAGTGGGGCCGTCCCAGGTGAAGTCGGTCTGTTCGGCGACGGTGTGGCCGTCGGGAGACAGCCGTTGTTTGGCGGTGCGGCGGCCGAAAGGGTCGTAGAGGTAGCGCCAGGTGGTGCCGTCCGGGGTGCGGACGGAGGTGAGGCGGCTTTCCGGATCCCAGGTGTAGTGCCAGGTGTCCGGCTTGCGGGAGAGGCGGGTTTTCCGGCGGAGAGTGACGCGGCCCAGGGAGTCGTGCGTGTAGTGGACGGCGCCGGCGTGGGTGATGCGGGTGCCGGTGTAGGAGCGGTCGCCGCGGGCGGAGGGGCCGGCGTGGTGGTCCGGCCAGGTGGCGTGGGTCTGGTTGCCGGCCTCGTCGTAGGCGTAGGACTCGGTCCAGCCGTCGGCGTGGACGGCGGTGACGCGGCCGGCGGTGTCCAGATCGAAGGTGCGGAGGCCGGCGAGGGAATCCTCGATGGAGGTCAGGCTGCCGTCGGGGCGGTAGGTGTAGGAGCGGCGCTGGAGGAGGGAGCGGCCGGGGGCGGTCGGTGCCCCGGGGGCCATCGGGAGGGGCGCTGAGGCGTTGCCGGTGCTTTGCCGGGTGAGGGAGCCGGGAGTGGCCGCGGCAAGGGACTGGGAGACCAGGCGGCCCACGGGGTCCCAGGCGCTGGTGAGATGCAGGTGGTCGTCGACGGTGCGGGTCAGTTCCCGGCCCGCCGCGTCGTGGTCGAAGGTGAGGGTGTGGCCGGAGACGGTCAGTGCGGTGCGGTGCCCTGCCGCGTCGTAGACGTAGATGGTCGTGGCGCCCGAGGGGGTGGTGCGGGAGGTACGGCGGCCCAAGGCGTCGTAGGCGAACGTCATGGTGTGGCCGTTGACCGTCTCGGCGGTGATCCGGCCCAGGACGTCGCGGGTGTAGGCGACGGTGGCGTCGGGGTTGGCGGCGCTGAGGAGATTGCCCGAGGCGTCGTGGGCGTAGGAGGTGCGCGTACCGGCGGTGTCCTTCTCGGTGACGCGGCCAAGGGGGTCCCGGGTGTAGACCGTGGTCTGCCCGAGGGCGTCGGTGCGGGTGGCGAGGCGCCCGCCGGCGTCGTGGGTGTAGCGGAGGACGCGGTCGTCGAAGTCCGTTTCGGCGGTGAGACGGCCGGCCTCGTCGTAGGCGTAGGTCCAGGTCAGGCCCTGGGGGTTGGTGACCTGGGTGAGGCGTAGCTCGGTGTCGTGGACGAAGGTGTGGCGGACGCCGTCGGGGTCGGTGCGGGCGGTGAGCCGGTCGAAGTGGCCGTACGCGAAGTGAGTGGTGCGGCCGAGGGCGTCGGTGTGGCTGGTGCGGTTGCCCTCGCCGTCGTAGGTCCAGCGCTCGGTGGCACCGGAGGGGTCGGTGCGGGCGGTGAGATGGCCTTCGACGTCGTGGACCAGGTGTGTCGTCGCGCCGAGGGGGTCGGTGACGGAGGTGACCCGCCCGAAGCGGTCACGGCGGTAGCGGGTCGTCGCTCCGAGAGGGTCGGTGACCGCGAGGGGGAGCCCGGCCTCGTCGCAGTGGACACGGGTGGTACTGCCGAGCGGGTCGGTGACGGAAGTGAGATGGCCGCGGTGGTCGTAGCCGTAGGTGGTGGTGGCACCTGACGGATCGGTGGACGAGGTGCGGTTGCCGCTGGCGTCGTAGGTGTGGGTCCATATCGTGCCGTCGGGGCCGGTGAGGGTGGTGGGATTTCCGTCGGCGTCGTAGGCGGTGGTGGCGGATGTGCCGTCGGGGAAGGTGACGCGGACGGGGCGCCCGTCATCGTCGTAGGTGATGCGGGTGGTGTGGCCCAAAGGGTCCGTGGTGGCGACGACACGATCGTGGTGGTCGCGCTGGGTACGCGTGGTCGCCCCGGTGGGATCGGTCTCGGCGACGATCTGGAGACGGTCGTTGACCTGATAGCGGGTCAGCCGCTCGTGCGAGTCGTACTGCAGGACCGTGCGCAAACCGGTCGAGGGATCGCGGTCGCCGTACACCAGCCGGGAGGCAAGGTGCCCCTCGTCGCCGCTCTGCCATGTGCAGCGGTCCTGGTCGTCGTACACGAAGGCGAAGCGGCTGCCGTTGGTGTCCGTCCAGGACGTCATCCGGCCCTCGGCGTCGTACCCGAAGCGGAGGGGGACACCGGAGGAGTTCGTGACGGTCGTGAGATGGCCCGACGCGTCGTACCCGTAGCGGAGAAGGAGCTGGTCACCGCCGTCGGGGGCGGCACCGGCCAGATGGAGCGCCGTGATGCGTCCGGCGTCGGTGGTCAGGCGGAGGTGGTAACCGGCGCTGTGGACGATGTCCGTCGGGGTGCCCTGCTCGTCGTGGTCGAAGCTGATGCGGTTGCCACGACGGTCGGACATCTCGTCCAGGACGGCACGGTCCTCGGAGATCGAGGTGAAGTACCACCGTATGCCACGGGTGGGGTCGGTGAGGACGTAGTCGCCGTCCGGTGTCCGTTCCAGCGGCCTGGCCGGGCCGTCGGCCGGCACGGTGGGGACGCCCACGGCCGGGTGTGGATAGGCGAGGAGCTGGCCTTCCTCGGTGACGAGGACGACGCCCTCGGCGTCGATCTCCAGCCGTTGGTCGGCGGTGCTCGTCCAGGTGGGCCCGAACCAGAGGCCGGCGCGGTACGAGGACTCGAAGGTGCGGGAGAAGACCAGCGGAAGACTGCCGGGGAGCCGGACGTCGGTCTGCGGAAGGATCATCCGGCCCGTGGCGATGTCCACCGGCTCCCGGCGCAGGACCTTGCACTTGATGTCGCGGGCCAGATCCCGCACACCGTTCGCGGAGCGCCGCAGCGTGCTGCGCGCCGCGTTCCTGCCCGCGCTCTTCAGCCCTGCCTGTGCCGCGCCCTTGCCCAGCCCGCCGGCCCCCTTGCCGCCGACGAGGTTGACGAGGAGGGCGCCGGTCGCGTCCGCGGGGTCGCTGCCCCAGCCGGAGCCGAGCATGCCGGCGGCGAGTTGTTTGGGGTGGGTGGCAGCGCTTGTGAGGCCGGCCAGGGTGGTGGTGACGTTGGCGGCGTACTGCCAGGGATGGCTGATGTTGTAGGGGTCCAGAGGGTTGACCGTGCGGGCGAGTTTCACGGTCTCGGCGGCGGCCCTGAGCGCTCCGCCCGCGAGATGGACGCTCTCGACGGCGTACGCCGTACCGAAGTCCTTGACGCCGGCCGCGGCGAGCGTGGTGAACGCCGGCTTCTCCGGCGCGTGCGCCAGCGCCCCCTTGATCGCGTTGCGGGCCCTCTCGGCGGCCTCGTCGCGCTGGCTGCGCGCCTCCTTCAGGATGTCCTCCGCCGCCCGGCGCCCCTCCTTGCCCGGGTCGGTGAACGTGCCGGGCTTCTGCGGGACGGAGCCGGGGTCGCCACCGCGTTCCACGGCACCGTTGTACGCCGTGACCCGCGTGTTGTACGTGTCGACCTTCGCGTTGTACGCGTCCTGGGCGTGTGCGGTGGACTGCTCGGCCTTCTGGTACGTGGCGATGGCCTCGGCGGCCTTGCCCTGTGCCCAACTGACCGTTTCGGCGTAGCGGTTCAGGGCCTTCGAAGCGTCCTCGCAGGCGTCGGCGGCACGCATCCAGTCCTTGGGGTGCATCTCGAAGCGCTCGCGGAAGGCGTCCGCGGCCTTGCCGCCCCACTGTTGTGCGGAACCGACCTTGCGCATGCCGGAGGCCACCCGGTCGAAGGCCGCGGAGAAGTCCTTCAGATGGGAGGCGGTCTCATGGATCTTGGCGGGCTCGCCATGGATGAGCTGCCGGGGGTCGGTGGTCTCGCCGAGCTGCCGTTCGTCGACATGGGCGCCCAGGGCGCCCGCTGCCTGGTCGCCGCCCGCCCTGACCTTCTGCGCCAGGCCGTCCGCGCCGACGCCTTCCAGGACGTCGCCGGTTTTGTCGGCCGCGAACTCGATGACTTCGCCCGCACCGCGCTCGACGGCGCTGCCGACGTCCTGTGCCGCTTCGCCGATCTTGTCGAGGGCGTCCTTCGCCCAGCTCACCGGTCGTCACCTCCGTCCGCCGACGCGGTGTTCCGGCCGGTGAGGCGGGACGGTACGGAGGCGACGTCGCCCGCTGCCTGCCGCACTGCCCCGAGTGCGCGCTGACCGGCCTCCTGGGACTCCCGCGAGGCGGGATTCCAGTCCGCGTCGCGGAATTGGGTGAAGGCGTTGTCGGAGCCCACCTCGCCCCAGGACTTCTTCCGCACCTCCTCGGAGGACAGGGTGGGGTCACCCATCGCGGCATTGACGCCGATCTTGAGCGTGCCGGAGACATACTGCTCCTGCTCGTAGTACATCCCCGCCGTCAGGCCGAGTTTCTCGGAGAAATCGTTGGCGGTGCGCATCAGCTGGTACACACCCCAACCCCAGCGTTCGCAGAACGAGGTGAGGACGGCTGCCAGGCCGTCGTCACCGCATTCCACGCTGTCCAGGGCCAGGGCATCGAATCCGCGGCCCAACTGGGCCTCGATGTCGAATCCCAGCTCTTTCAGTTCGTCGGTGGCAGCCCTGATGCCTTTCGTGAGGTCGTTGAACGCCTCGGGTTCTACCTGGTAGCCGTTTCCCCCGATCAGGCCCATTTATGAGATCCCCCTGTGTGATTCCTCTGTGCTCCCCGGGTGTTCGGGTGTGCTGGGCACGTCCAGTGCTGCGGATTCCGGGACGATCCCGGGCACCGGCGGGAAAAGCATTCCCTGTTCGCTGCCCGCGTCCAGGGCCACTCCGGCCGGACCGTCCACGGCGGGTGTCAGAACGTCGAGCAGGCGTGCACCGGTCGCGGTCACGTACCGCCATTCCGTGCCCGGGGTGCTGCCGCGGGTCTCGGCGAAACGGGCGAGGGCGTCCTCGTCGCTGAAGGCGTACACCCAGCGGATTCCGCCGAGGTCGGCGGTCATCAGGGATTCGTCGAGGAGAGGGAGCAGTACGGCGCTGCGTCGGAATTCCCCCACGAGGGCCGCTGGATTCGGATGTCCCTCGTGTACCGCTGCCACTTCTTCGGCCAATGACACGGGCCCTCCCCCGGCCTTTCCCCGTCAGCAGGTGACCAGCATGGCATACGGCACTGACAGTGCGGTGAGTGAGAAAAAACCGGACGGGATGAATTTTGTTGAGGGAAAAAGAAACCGGCCGCGCGGCCCGGGGGCCCGGCGCGGCCGGTGGTGGGGAGGTGGCGTCAGGTGTTGTGGAGGATGCCGGCGGTGCGGGCTTCGGTGAGCCATTCCGGGAATTCGAGCATCAGCTGCTGGTAGAGCTCGTCGGAGGAGAGGGAGCGGGGGGTGCGACCGGCGTGGAAGAAGCCGGCGTTGTCGACGACGCGCTTTTCGGGGACGGCGAGGTCGTCGAGCTTGCGGAGGAAGTCGAAGCCCTTGCCCTCGGGGTCGCCGAAACCGACGAACTGCCAGAAGATCGGGAGGCCGGCGGCCTGGCACAGGGCGCGTTCGGCGGCCGGGCGGGAGGTCGGGGCGCCGTCGGTCTGGAAGATGACGAAGGCGGGGGCGGTGCTGCCGGAGTTCTTGTAGTGCTCGACGACGGCCTCGATGGCCCAGTGGTAGTTGGTGCGCCCCATGTGGCCGAGGCCGGAGTGCAGCTCCTCGATGCGGCCCGCGTAGCGGGTGAGGTCCAGTTCGGCGGTGCCGTCCACGTCGGTGGAGAAGAAGACGACCGGGACGACGCCGTCGTCGTCGAAGTGCGCGGCGAGGCCGAGGGCCTGCTCGGCGAGGTGCTGGACGGTGCCGTCCTTGTAGTACGGGCGCATCGAGCCGGAGCGGTCGAGGACGAGGTAGACGGCCGCGCGCTGGGTGGTGAGGCCGCGCTTCTCCAGGGTGACGCCGGCGGACTTGTAGAGGCTGACGAGTCCCGGGGCGGTCTTCTCCAGCTTGGTGAGGGAGATGCCCGGTGTCCGGGCCGGCGCGGCGGCGGGCCGCTCGTCGACCGGGGTGCCCTGGGCGGGCAGGCTCGGG
>NZ_JCANQV010000086.1:0-22030 GCF_059553635.1 Candidatus Streptomyces philanthi | reverse complement strand
ACGCGCGGCCAGCGCCGCGATCCAGCGCCCCCGTTCCGCCGCCGTGCGCTCCCACGCGCCGATCCCCAGCTCCTTCGCCTCGGCCTCCTGGGTCCGTGTGATGTCCCACGGCTCCAGGCCCAGCCGCGCCAGCACGTCCCGCAGCTCGTCCTCGGTCGGCGGCTCGTCCAGATAGCAGCGCACGGTGTAGCGGGCACCCTCCTCGTCGAGCATCCCGACGGCGGCCCCGCACTTCGAACACGAGGGATTGATCCAGATCTCCATGCCGTCACCCTAGGGGTGGCACACCTCGCGGAACACGAGGAACCCCGGACCGAACGGCCCGGGGTTCCTGGGAGAGCGGGCGACGGGAATCGAACCCGCGTAGCCAGTTTGGAAGACTGGGGCTCTACCATTGAGCTACGCCCGCGAGCGCCACCGGTCGCAGCGACCTCGGCACGCAGTGCATCGTAGCGGGTCGCGGCGGTCCGCCGCACACCGGATACGCGGAAGCGTGCGCGCGACGACCCCCAGGGCAATATCCGGGCACCCGCAGCGCCATCAGGCATGTACGCTACGTTGTCGCACCGACGGGGTGTGGCGCAGCTTGGTAGCGCGTCCGCTTTGGGAGCGGAAGGTCGTCGGTTCGAATCCGGCCACCCCGACCAGCAGGACCGAGAGGCCGACCGCGGTCCGTGAAGGCGGCGCCGCCGTGCCCGGACAGGGTCGGCGGGCCGCGTCGGCCGCCCCGCGAAGGGGCCGGGCCGCCCTCCCAGGTCGCGTTGTGGGGCCGCTGTCGCTTGCGGTTACTATGCAAGCTGCGTGCCCGTGTGTCTCTGTATCCGGGCGCGATCGGCCGGGGCCCGCAGGACGGGGCCCGGAAGATCCCCGCAGAACCCCAGAAGTCAGCCCCAAGGAGACCGAACCGTGAAGAGCGCCGTGGAGACCCTGAACCCGACCCGGGTTCGGCTCACTGTCGAGGTGCCCTTCGAGGAGCTCAAGGCCAGCCTCGACGCGGCGTACAAGAAGATCAACCAGCAGGTCACGGTGAAGGGCTTCCGCAAGGGCAAGGTCCCGGCCCGGGTCATCGACCAGCGGTTCGGCCGTGGCGCCGTGCTGGAGGAGGCCGTCAACGACGCGCTCCCGAAGTTCTACACCGAGGCGGTCAACGAGGGCGAGCTGAACGTCCTCGGCCAGCCCGACGTCGACATCACCGAGCTGAAGGACGGCGAGCTGCTGGCCTTCACCGCCGAGGTGGACATCCGCCCCGAGCTGGAGATCCCGGACTACTCGGGCATCGAGGTCGAGGTCGACGCCGTCGAGGTGTCGGACGAGGACGTCGACAAGTCCGTCGAGCAGCTGCGTGAGCGCTTCGCCTCCACCAGCCCCGTCGAGCGCGCCGCGCAGGACGGCGACGTGCTGACCGTCGACCTGGAGGCCAAGGTCGAGGGCAAGGTCCTGGAGGACGGCGTCGCCAAGGGCGTCAGCTACACCGTCGGCTCCGGCGAGCTGCTCGACGGCATCGACGAGGCCGTCAAGGGCCTGGAGGCCGGCGGCAGCGCCACCTTCACCTCCGAGCTCAAGGGCGGCTCCGCCCAGGGCAAGGAGGCCGAGGTCAAGGTCGACGTCACCGAGGTCAAGGCCCGCGAACTGCCCGAGCTGGACGACGACTTCGCGCAGCTGGCCAGCGAGTTCGACACGCTGGACGAGCTGAAGGCGGACAGCCGCAAGCGCCTGGAGCGCATGAAGAAGTACGACCAGGCCACCCAGGCGCAGGAGAAGGTCCTGGACGAGCTGCTCAAGCTCGTCGAGGTGCCGATCCCCGAGAAGCTGCTCGAGGACGAGATCCGCACCCGCAAGCACAACCTGGAGCACCACCAGCTCGGCCAGATGGGCCTCGACCTCAAGAAGTTCCTGGAGATCCAGGGCAAGACCGAGGAAGAGTTCGACGCCGAGACCAAGGAGCAGGCCGAGAAGGGCATCAAGACCCAGTTCGTCCTCGACGAGCTGGTCAACAAGGAGAAGCTGAACGTCAGCCAGGAGGAGCTCACCGAGCACCTCATGCGCCGCGCCCAGTCCTCCGGCATGAGCCCCGACCAGTTCGCCCAGGCCGTCGTCGAGGGCGGCCAGGTGCCGATGCTCGTCGGCGAGGTCGCCCGCGGCAAGGCGCTCGCCGTGGTCGTCGAGGCCGTCACGGTCAAGGACTCCAACGGCCAGGTCGTCGACCTGGACGAGGAGGAGGAGACGGAGGCCGCCGAGGCCGTCGTCGCCGAGGCCGAGGGCACCGAGGCCGCCGCGGAGAAGTCCGAGGGCTGAGCCCCCGGCCGCACCGCTTTCCCGACCACGGGCCCGAACGCGCACGTCCGCGTGTTCGGGCCCGTCGTCGTCACGGACCGGTGAGCCTGCGCTCACAGCGAACAGTTCTCAATGCGGGATGGCGTTGTCCGACCTGCGCGTTAGGGTCCGTAGATACGAGGGCAGGGGAGTCCCCGAACGACGCCGGCGCACCGCACGGCGCAGACCCCCGCGCCCCGGCAGACGACCCTGAGACGGCCTGGTGCCGTCCGACAACGAGGTGGACACGTGACGATCCCGATGCCTTCCGCCGCCGCCGAGCCGACCGTCGGTGGCCTCGGCGACCAGGTCTACAACCGGCTGCTCGGCGAGCGGATCATCTTCCTCGGCCAGCAGGTCGACGACGAAATCGCCAACAAGATCACCGCGCAGCTGCTGCTCCTCGCCGCTGACCCGGACAAGGACATCTACCTCTACATCAACTCCCCGGGCGGCTCGATCTCGGCCGGTCTGGCGATCTACGACACCATGAACTACATCAAGAACGATGTGGTCACGATCGCCATGGGCCTCGCCGCCTCCATGGGGCAGTTCCTGCTGAGCGCCGGTACCCCGGGCAAGCGCTTCGCGCTGCCGAACGCCGAGATCCTCATCCACCAGCCCTCCGCCGGCCTGGCCGGCTCCGCGTCGGACATCAAGATCCACGCCGACCGGCTGCTGCACACCAAGCGCCGGATGGCCGAGCTGACCGCGCTGCACACCGGCCAGACCGTCGAGCGGATCACCCACGACTCGGACCGCGACCGCTGGTTCTCCGCCCAGGAGGCCAAGGAGTACGGCCTCATCGACGACGTGATGACCTCGGCCGCAGGCGTTCCGGGCGGCGGCGGCACCGGGGCCTGAGCCCCGTACCACTCGCCCCACCGCCACCCCAGCCCCTTGATCGCCACCAGGACGGTGAACCCCCAGATGAACAACTTCCCCGGCAGCGGCCTGTACCAGCGTGCCGAGTCCGAGTACACCGGCCCGCGCGCCGAGTCCCGTTACATCGTTCCGCGCTTCGTCGAGCGCACCTCGCAGGGCGTGCGCGAGTACGACCCGTACGCGAAGCTCTTCGAGGAGCGGGTGATCTTCCTCGGTGTGCAGATCGACGACGCCTCGGCCAACGACGTCATGGCGCAGCTGCTGTGCCTGGAGTCGATGGACCCCGACCGCGACATCTCGATCTACATCAACTCGCCCGGCGGGTCCTTCACGGCCCTGACGGCGATCTACGACACGATGCAGTTCGTCAAGCCCGACATCCAGACGGTCTGCATGGGCCAGGCGGCCTCCGCCGCCGCCGTGCTGCTCGCGGCCGGCACCCCGGGCAAGCGCATGGCGCTGCCCAACGCCCGGGTCCTGATCCACCAGCCGTACAGTGAGACCGCCCGCGGCCAGGTCTCCGACCTGGAGATCGCCGCCAACGAGATCCTGCGGATGCGCGCGCAGCTGGAGGACCTGCTGGCCAAGCACTCCTCCACGCCGATCGAGAAGATCCGCGACGACATCGAACGCGACAAGATCCTGACCGCGGAGGAGTCCCTGGCGTACGGTCTGGTCGACCAGATCGTCACGACGCGGAAGTCGTCCGTCGCGGTCTGACCGCGTTCTTTCGCGAACTGTGCCGGAGCGCCTCCCCCTTGGACCGGCTGAACCGAGTCGGTCCAAGGGGGGCCCGTACGGGGGGCCCGGCAAGGTACCGTCGATAGGCAAGCACCCGGGTCCGCGGAGCAATGCGGATCCCAGGCGAAGGGGAAGCACCTCGTGGCACGCATCGGTGACGGCGGCGACCTGCTCAAGTGCTCGTTCTGCGGGAAGAGCCAGAAGCAGGTGAAGAAGCTCATCGCGGGACCTGGTGTGTACATCTGCGACGAGTGCATCGACCTCTGCAACGAGATCATCGAGGAGGAGCTCGCCGAGTCCTCCGAGGTGCGCTGGGAGGAACTTCCCAAGCCGCGCGAGATCTACGAGTTCCTGAACGGCTATGTCGTCGGCCAGGAGCCCGCCAAGAAAGCGCTGTCGGTCGCCGTCTACAACCACTACAAGCGGGTCCAGGCGGGCGACACCGGCTCCGGCCGCGGTGACGACGGCATCGAGCTGGCCAAGTCCAACATCCTGCTGCTCGGTCCCACCGGCTCCGGCAAGACCCTGCTGGCGCAGACCCTCGCCCGGATGCTCAACGTCCCCTTCGCGTTCGCCGACGCCACCGCGCTCACCGAGGCCGGCTATGTCGGCGAGGACGTCGAGAACATCCTGCTCAAGCTGATCCAGGCCGCGGACTTCGACATCAAGAAGGCCGAGACGGGGATCATCTACATCGACGAGATCGACAAGGTCGCCCGCAAGAGCGAGAACCCGTCGATCACCCGTGACGTCTCCGGTGAGGGCGTCCAGCAGGCGCTGCTGAAGATCCTGGAGGGCACCACCGCCTCCGTGCCCCCGCAGGGCGGCCGCAAGCACCCGCACCAGGAGTTCATCCAGATCGACACGACGAACGTGCTGTTCATCGTGGGCGGCGCCTTCGCGGGCCTGGACAAGATCATCGAGGCGCGGTCCGGTGCCAAGGGCATCGGCTTCGGCGCCACGATCCGCTCCAAGCGCGAGATCGAGTCCAAGGACCAGCTCCAGGACGTCATGCCGGAGGACCTGGTCAAGTTCGGGATGATCCCCGAGTTCATCGGCCGTCTGCCGGTCCTCACCTCGGTCCACAACCTCGACCGCGAGGCCCTGCTCCAGATCCTGGTCGAGCCGCGGAACGCGCTCGTCAAGCAGTACAAGCGCCTCTTCGAACTCGACGGTGTGGAGCTGGACTTCGACCGCCCGGCGCTGGAGGCCATCGCCGACCAGGCCATCCTGCGCGGCACCGGCGCCCGCGGCCTGCGCGCGATCATGGAGGAGGTCCTCCAGTCGGTGATGTACGAGGTCCCGTCCCGCAAGGACGTCGCCCGCGTCGTCATCACCGCGGATGTCGTTCACTCGAACGTGAACCCGACGCTGGTCCCGCGCAGCCGCGGCGAGTCGGGCGAGCCGCACGAGAAGAGCGCATAGCCTCCCGAGAACGAGAAAGCCGCCCGGCAGCGAACGCAGCGGGGCGGCTTCGTCGTGTGCGGGCGGGGACTACTTGATCTCCTGCCGCACCTCGTTGCGGATCTTGGCGGTCTTCTCGGCGAGCTGCTCGGGGGAGATCGGCTCACCGACGGTGCCCGTTGACTTGTCCGGCTTGGCCTGGGACTGCACGAGGCCCACGGCGCTGCTGTCGCCCCAGGCACAGGTCGAGAGCTTGAACGAGCGGCTCATGCCGCTCATGGTGACCGTGACCTTCTGCTGCCGGCACTTCAGCACCGTGCCGTCGAAGCCGCTGGGCGAGTACGAGGTCGCCGGTACGACGGTCTCGATGGTGGCGTTGCTCTGCTCCAGCAGCTTCTTCTGGTTCTCGTCGGCCTTGGCGAGCATGCCGTCCACGGCTGTCCCCGGGTCGGTGACCTTGCCGGAGAGCCCGGCCACCGAGAGCGCCAGGCTGCCCTGGTTGGCGTAGCTGCCGGTGGTGCCCTTGCCGTCGCTGATCCCGAGCCGCTGGGCGTCCTTGTCCTGGGAGAGGTCCTTGTCCCCCTGCCCGGTGCCGGGCTGCTTGGTGTACTCGCCGTCCAGCAGCTTCTCCGGCAGGGCGATCTTGTACGGTGCCACGTCACCGCCGGAGCCGAAGGCGAAGTACGCGCCCGTGCCGATGCCCGCGACCACCAGGACCGCGGCGGAGATCAGCAGGATCTTCTTGCCGTTGCCCTTGCCCTTCGGCTGGGGGCCGCCCTGGGGGATCATGCCGTACGGCGTCTGCTGGCCGTACGGGCCGGGCTGCTGGGGCTGGCCGAAGGGAGCGGCCTGCTGCGGCTGGCCGTACGGCTGCGGGGCCTGCTGCGGGTAGCCATAGCCCTGCGGAGGCGTCTGGCCGCCCTGCGGGGGCACCGGGCCGCCCTGCGGAGGCATCTGGCCGCCCTGCTGGGGGTAGCCGTAACCCGGCTGGGGGACCGGCGGCTGCTGCGGCTGGCCGTAGGGGCCGGGCTGCTGGGGCTGGCCGTACGGGCCGGGCGGCGGCTGGTTGAAGCTCATGAAGCTGTTTCCCCTCGTCAATGGCGGCATGTGCACTTATGCGCTGCTCACATCCTGTCCGACGCCACCGACAGGCGGAGCGCCGGGGGCGAAACCGGTTCGAGGCCGCGACATCCGCGCCCGTACACTGTCGGTCGTGACCGAGAACACTCAGCAGAGCAACCACAGCACCCCCGAACTGCCGACTCAGTACACGCCGGCCGACGTAGAGGGGCCGCTGTACGAGCGCTGGGTAGAGCGGGGTTACTTCGAGGCCGACGAGAAGAGCGACAAGCCGCCGTTCACCGTCGTCATCCCCCCGCCGAACGTCACCGGCTCGCTGCACATGGGCCACGCCTTCGAGCACACCCTGATCGACGCGATGACCCGCCGCAAGCGGATGCAGGGCTACGAGACCCTGTGGCAGCCGGGCATGGACCACGCCGGCATCGCCACCCAGAACGTCGTCGAGCGGGAGCTGGCCAAGGAGGGCGTCTCCCGGCACGACCTGGGCCGCGAGGCGTTCGTCGAGCGGGTGTGGAAGTGGCGCCGCGAGTCCGGCGGCCAGATCTCCGGGCAGATGCGCAGGCTGGGCGACGGCGTCGCCTGGTCCCGTGAGCGCTTCACCATGGACGAGGGCCTGTCCCGCGCCGTCCAGACGATCTTCAAGCGGCTCTACGACGACGAGCTGATCTACCGCGCCGAGCGCATCATCAACTGGTGCCCGCGCTGTCTGACCGCCATCTCCGACATCGAGGTGGAGTACCAGGACGACGACGGCGAGCTGGTCTCGATCCGCTACGGCGACGTGGAAGGGGCGGAGCGAAGCGACTCCACCGAGGGTGGTGGCGGGCGACGGGCGGGCGCGTCCATCGTCGTCGCGACCACGCGCGCCGAGACGATGCTCGGTGACACCGCCGTCGCGGTCCACCCCGACGACGAGCGCTACGCCCACCTCGTCGGCACCGAGATCGAGCTGCCGCTGACCGGCCGCCGTATCCCCGTCGTCGCCGACGAGCACGTCGACCCCGAGTTCGGCACCGGCGCCGTCAAGGTCACCCCGGCGCACGACCCCAACGACTTCGAGATCGGCCGCCGCCACGACCTGCCGAACCTCACCGTGATGGACGAGCACGCGGTGATCACGGCGCACGGCCCCTTCCAGGGCCTGGACCGCCTGGAGGCCCGCTCCGCGATCGTCGGCGCGCTGCGCGCCGAGGGCCGGATCGTCGCCGAGAAGCGCCCCTACGTCCACTCCGTCGGCCACTGCTCGCGGTGCAAGACCACCATCGAGCCGCGGCTGTCGATGCAGTGGTGGGTGCGGACCGGCCCGCTCGCCAAGGCCGCGAGCGACGCGGTCCGCAACGGCGACGTCGCCATCCACCCCAAGGAGATGGAGTCCCGCTACTTCGGCTGGGTGGACAACCTGCACGACTGGTGCATCTCCCGCCAGCTGTGGTGGGGCCACCGCATCCCCGTCTGGTACGGGCCGAACGGCGAGATGGTCTGCGTCGGACCGGACGACGAGGCCCCGACCGGCGAGGGCTGGCACCAGGAGACCGACGTCCTCGACACCTGGTTCTCCTCCGGCCTGTGGCCGTTCTCCACGCTGGGCTGGCCCGACCGGACCCCCAGCGTCGACAAGTTCTACCCGAACTCCGTCCTGGTCACCGGCTACGACATCCTCTTCTTCTGGGTCGTCCGGATGATGATGTTCGGCCTCTACGCGATGGACGGCACCCCGCCGTTCCGCACGGTCGCCCTGCACGGCATGGTCCGTGACGAGTTCGGCAAGAAGATGTCCAAGTCCTTCGGCAACGCGGTCAACCCGCTGGACTGGATGGACAAGTACGGCTCCGACGCGGTCCGCTTCACCCTGGCCCGCGGCGCCAACCCCGGCGTCGACGTGCCGATCGGCGAGGACTGGGTCCAGGGCTCCCGCAACTTCGCCAACAAGATCTGGAACGCCACCCGCTTCGCGCTGATGAACGGCGCGACCGTCGAGGGCCCGCTGCCGGCCCCCGAGCAGCTGTCGGCGACCGACCGGTGGATCCTCTCCCGCCTCAACGCGGTGGTCGCCGAGGTCGACGCGTACTACGAGGACTTCCAGTTCGCGAAGCTGTCGGACACGCTGTTCCACTTCGCGTGGGACGAGGTCTTCGACTGGTACGTCGAGCTGTCCAAGACCACGTTCATGGCGGGCGGCCCGGCGGCCGACGCGTCCCGCCGGGTGCTCGGTGAGGTCCTGGACGTCACCCTGCGCCTGCTGCACCCGATCGTCCCGTTCGTCACCGAGACCCTGTGGACGACGCTGACCGGCCGGGAGTCCCTGGTCGTCGCCGAGTGGCCGAAGGACTCCGGGTTCCGGGACGCGGCCGCCGAGCAGGAGATCGCGACCGTCCAGCAGCTGGTCACCGAGGTCCGCCGGTTCCGTTCCGACCAGGGCCTCCAGCCCGGCCAGAAGGTCCCGGCGCGGCTGGACCTCTCCGGCACCGCGCTCGGCGCCCACGAGGCCGCGATCCGCGCGCTGCTGCGGCTCCAGCCCGCCGGCGAGGACTTCCGGGCCACCGCGTCCCTCCCGGTGGCGGGCGCCTCCGTCGCGCTGGACCTGTCCGGCGCGATCGACGTGGCGGCCGAGCGCAAGCGGCTGACGAAGGACCTCGCGGCGGCCGAGAAGGAGAAGGCGCAGGCCACCGCCAAGCTCGGCAACGAGGCGTTCCTCGCCAAGGCGCCGGAGAAGGTCGTGGACAAGATCCGCGGCCGGCTGGCGACCGCCGAGGCGGACATCGCCCGCATCACCGCGCAGCTGGAGGCGCTCCCCGCGGCGTGACCGGCGCACCCGGACCGTCAGCAGGCCCCTCGTCCGTACGGGCGGGGGGCCTGCGCCGTCCCCGGCCGCGCTCGCGCACCGGCCACAGCAGGACGTACGCCGTCGAGACGGCCACGAACGCCAGCCGGATCAGCCCGCGCGCCGAGTCGTCCGGCACCACGAACACACTGCCGTAGAGCGTGACCAGCGCGATCCAGCTCCACCACGGGACCAGCCGGCGCTGCCCGATCACGTCCCACAGCAGCGTGCCCAGCAGCACCGAAGCGGTGTAGTACGTGTAGACGCTCGGGTCGAGGACGATCCGGGCGTTGGCGCCCAGCAGCACCACCGCCGCCCAGCGGCCGCGCCAGACCGCGAGTGAGCCCAGCGTCAGTCCCAGCACGGCCTGCGCGGGCCGCGCCCAGGGCGGCGTCGACGGGTCGCCGACCCCCAGCCACCGCAGGGCCGACGCCGGCTGGTTGGGGATGGTGAAGGTCGCCGCGGCGAACGACCCAGAAGCGCCGAGGAAGAACGGCAGCCAGGCCACCGCGACCAGCCCGGCGCACCACAGCCCGGCCCGCAGCCACTGCCCCCGGGGCAGCGCGAGCAGCAGCGGCAGGAACGCCAGGGCGGTGGGCTTGGAGTCCATGGCCAGGGCGAGGCAGACGCCGGTCGCCGCCGGGTTGCCGCGGGTGAGGAACCGTACCGCCAGGGCGGTGAAGAACAGCGCCAGTACGTCGTCGAGGTGCCCGAAGCGGACCGAGACCTCGATCCACATCGGGATGAACGCCAGCCCGGCGATCAGCACCCGCTGCCGCAGCCGCCGGTGGTTGGTGCCGGTGCCCAGGAAGTACTGGGCGGCGCTGCGCCCGGCGAGCACCGTGATCACCAGGCCGAGCGCCGACATCAGCGCCGCGGCGAGGAACTGGCCGGTGTCCGCGGAGAACGGGTTGAGCAGCCCGGCCACCAGGAAGCTGACCGGGCCCATCTGGAGCTCGGGGTGGCGGGCGTAGAGGTTGAGGCCGCCGCTGCCGTCCCCGGAGGCGCCCTGGTAGATCAGCTCGCCGCCGGTGCGCAGATAGTGCCAGGAGAACCCGCCGTGCGGCTCCACCACGGCGAACCACAGCACCGTCCACGCGGTGAGCAGCACCAGATGCATCCGCTGACCTGTCACCGGCACGCGCATCGGCTCCCGTTCTCCCGTAGGTCACATCGCTGGGCGACGGGGGCACACCGCCCCGGAGAGAAGAGGGCCGAACGCGCGTCCGCGTTGCCCGCCGGGACAGGACCGGCATTCTCATCGCCCTCTCATGGAGCTGAGGAACCCTGGGGCGCGTTGCCGGAGTTTCCGGAGAAACCGTGCGTCGAGAGCGAGGAGCCGCGGCCCCATGAACACACCCCTGCGCAGGGTCTCGGCCTTCTGCCTCGTCCTCGTCCTCGCGCTGATGGGCTGGGCCACCTGGATCCAGGGAGCGCGCGCCGACCAGTACCGGCACGACCCGCACAACGCCCGGGTCGCGATCGACAAGTACACGGCGCCCCTGGGCAACATCCTCGTCGACGGCCGCCCGGTGACCGGCTCCGCCGCCACCTCGTCCGACCTGAAGTACCAGCGCACCTACCAGGACGGCGCGCTCTACGCCCCGGTCACCGGCTTCTCCTCCCAGATCTACGGCAGCACCCAGCTGGAGAGCCTCTACGGCGACCTCCTCGACGGCTCCGACAGCCGGCTCGACAACCCCCTCGGCGTGCTGACGCGCCAGCGCCCCAAGGCCGGGGACGTCGCCACCAGCATCGACGCGTCCGTCCAGAAGGCCGGCTACGAGGCCCTCGGCGACAAGACCGGCGCGGCCGTCGCCCTCGACCCGAGGACCGGGCGGGTGCTGGGCATGGTCAGCACGCCCTCGTACGACCCGGGGGCGTTCTCCGGGTCCTCGGGCGCCGACCAGCGGGCCTGGAAGGCGATGACCGACGACCCGCGCAAGCCCCACCTCAACCGCGCGCTGCGCCAGCCGCTGCCGCCCGGCTCCACCTTCAAGCTGGTGGTCGCCGCGGCGGCCCTGGAGAACGGGCTGTACTCCTCGGTGGACGAGCGCACCGACAGCCCCGACCCGTACGTCCTGCCGCACACCCGCACCACGCTCACCAACGAGAACCCCGCCGCGCCCTGCGAGAACGCGACCCTGCGCACCGCGCTCCAGTACTCCTGCAACACCGTCTTCGCGAAGCTCGCCGCCGACCTCGGGCAGAAGAAGGTCGCCGCGCAGGCCGAGAAGTTCGGCTTCGGCGACGCCCGGATCGACACCCCGGTCCGGGCCGCCAAGAGCGTCTACCCGTCCGGGATGGACGCGGCGCAGACCGCGCTCTCCGGCATTGGCCAGTTCGACGTCCGGGCGACGCCCCTCCAGATGGCGATGGTGGTCTCCGCCATCGCCGACGGCGGCGAGCTGAAGCGGCCGCAGATGGTCGACCGGCTGACCGACGGCGGCGGCAACACCCTCCAGCGGACGGAGCCGGAGACGTACGGCAGGGCGATGTCGGGGCGGACCGCCGCCCAGCTGCGGTCCGCGATGGAGACCGTGGTCACCAAGGGCACCGGAAGCAACGCCAGGACCGATGGGCTGACCGTCGGCGGCAAGACCGGCACCGCCCAGCACGGCGTCGACAACAGCGGCACCCCCTACGCGTGGTTCGTCTCGTACGCCGAGGACGCCAAGGGGAACCAGGTCGCCGTCGCCGTGGTGATCGAGGACGGCAACGCGGCCCGCAACGAGGTCTCCGGCAACGGCCTGGCCGCCCCCGTCGCCCGCGCCATGATGAAGGCGGCGCTGGGGTAGCGGGCCCGCGGGCGGCGCGCCGCGAGCGTTGTCGGTGGTGCCTCGTAGACTGGACGGCGTGAGCGAGCGCCCCCAGAACGACGACCCGGACCCGATGGACGCCTTCGACGAGATGGTCGAGGCGGAGACCGACCGCGACCCCGACCTCGCCGTGATCGAGGCCGGCAGCCGGACGCTGCGCGCGCAGGCCGGGCCGCCCACGGGGGAGGCCGTCCCGGCCCGCCCGGCCGACCCGGAGGTGGACCGCGCCCTGCGCGCGGTCGAGGAGGAACTGGCCGGACGCTGGGGAGAGACCCAGCTCGACCCCTCGGTGCAGCGCATCGAGGCGCTGATGGACGTCCTGGGCTCCCCGCAGCGCGCCTACCCCGCCATCCACATCACCGGCACCAACGGCAAGACCAGCACCGCCCGCATGATCGAGGCCCTGCTGGGCGCCTTCGACCTGCGCACCGGCCGCTACACCAGCCCGCACGTCCAGTCCGTCACCGAGCGGATCAGCCTGGACGGCAGCCCGGTCTCCGCCGAGCGCTTCATCGAGACGTACCACGACATCGCCCCGTACGTGGAGATGACCGACGCTCAGCAGGAGTACCGCCTGTCGTTCTTCGAGGTGCTGACGGCGATGGCGTACGCCGCCTTCGCGGACGCCCCGGTGGACGTCGCCGTCGTCGAGGTCGGCATGGGCGGCACCTGGGACGCCACCAATGTCCTCGACGCGGATGTCGCGGTGATCACCCCGATCGCGCTGGACCACACCGACCGGCTGGGGGAGACACCGGAGGCGATCGCCCGCGAGAAGTCCGGGATCATCAAGAAGGACGCCACGGTGGTGCTGGCCCAGCAGCCGGTCGAGGCCGCGTCCGTGATGCTCCGGCGCGCCGTCGAGGTGGACGCCACGGTCGCCCGCGAGGGCATGGAGTTCGGGGTGCTCTCCCGGGAGGTGGCGGTCGGCGGCCAGATGCTGACCCTGCGCGGCCTGGGCGGGGAGTACCCGGACATCTTCCTGCCGCTGCACGGCGCGCACCAGGCGCACAACGCCGCGGTGGCGCTCGCCGCCGTCGAGGCGTTCTTCGGCGTCGGCTCGGAGCAGGCCCGCACCCTGGACATCGACGTGCTCCGCGGCGCCTTCGCCTCCGTCTCCTCGCCGGGCCGTCTTGAGGTGGTGCGGCGCAGCCCCACGGTCGTGCTGGACGCGGCGCACAACCCGGCGGGCGCGCGGGTGACGGCCGAGGCGGTCAGCGAGGCGTTCGACTTCAGCCGGCTGGTGGGTGTGGTCGGGGCCAGCGCCGACAAGGACGTCCGGGGCCTCCTGGAGGCGTTCGAGCCGGTGTTCGCCGAGGTCGTGGTGACGCGGAACTCCACCGCACGGGCGATGGACCCGGACGAGCTGGCGGCCGTCGCGGTCGAGGTGTTCGGTGCCGAGCGGGTCCGTGTCGAGCCGCGGCTGGACGACGCCCTGGAGGCGGCGATCACGCTCGCCGAGGAGGAGGGCGAGTTCTCCGGTGCGGGGGTGCTGGTCACCGGCTCCGTGATCACGGTCGGTGAGGCCCGGCTGCTCCTGGGAGGGAAGTGACGATGCGCACCCTGTGTGCGAGCACCCTGATAGGCGAGTTCTTCGTGATCGGCTTCGCCGGCCTGGTCGCGATGCAGCTGCACGATCTTCCGGCGGGCACGGTCTGGACGGTCAGCGGGATCGCGATGCTGCTGTGCGTGCTGCTGTGCGGGATGCTGACGCGCCCGGGCGGCGTCCAGCTCGGCTGGGCGCTCCAGATCGCGCTGATCGCCAGCGGCTTCGTCGTCCCGACGATGTTCTTCCTGGGCGGGGTGTTCGCCGCGCTGTGGTGGGCGTCGGTCCACTTCGGCCGCAAGATCGACGAGGCGAAGGCGCGGTGGGCGGCGTCGGAGGCCGCCGGGCCTGCGTAAAGGCCCGGTCCGGCGCCGGGTGCCGTCGTGGCTCCCTGTAGCCTCGGCTCACCGCTGTCGATCGTTTGCAAGGAGCCGGTACCCATGAGCCAGCGCACTCTCGTCCTCCTCAAGCCCGACGCAGTCCGCCGCGGACTGGTCGGGGAGATCATCGGACGGATCGAGCGGAAGGCGGGCTGGACGATCGCCGCGCTGGAACTGCGTACGCTCGACCGGGCGATCCTTGAGCAGCACTACGCCGAGCACGTCGGCCGGGATTTCTATGAGCCGCTGGTCGCGTTCATGTCGTCCGGCCCGGTCGTTTCGCTGGTCGTCGAGGGCGAGCGGGTGATCGAGGGCGTGCGGGCGCTGGCCGGTCCGACCGACCCGATCGCGGCGCCCAGTGGGTCCATTCGGGGGGACTTCGGCACGATCACCAGGGAGAACCTCATCCACGCCTCGGATTCCCAGGAGTCCGCCGAGCGGGAGATCAAGCTTTTCTTCCCGGGTCTTTCCTGACGCGCCGTCATCAGCGTTCCGCTTGTGAGGAGGGGCGACCGGTGACATCATCGGTCGCCCCTCGGCGTGTCGGACACGCTCGCGGGAACGCTTCGCCGCGACACGACGTCACCATTGAAGGAGGCGCGTGGGCATTCCGCCGACAATGGCGGAAGTACCTCCCACCGTGTTCGAGTGGGCAGGACGACGAACTACGATGGAAGCTCTCCGCGCTGTACGGCGCATCACCTTCTGCCGACCTCCAGTAAGCATTCGCTCCAGTTGGGAAGGCCAGACGTATCCTCATGGGGAACAACATGTCGTTCATCGGCCGTGACATGGCTGTCGACCTCGGGACCGCCAACACGCTGGTGTACGTCAGGGGTCGTGGGATCGTCCTCAACGAGCCGTCGGTCGTGGCCATCAACACCAACACCGGCGGGATTCTCGCGGTGGGCGCCGAGGCGAAGAAGATGATCGGGCGCACGCCCGGCAACATCGTCGCCGTACGCCCCCTGAAGGACGGTGTGATCGCCGACTTCGAGATCACCGAGCGGATGCTCCGCTACTTCATCCTCAAGATCCACAAGCGGCGCTACCTGGCCCGCCCCCGGGTGGTCGTGTGCGTCCCGTCCGGGATCACCGGCGTCGAGCGCCGCGCCGTCATCGAGGCGTCGACGCAGGCCGGCGCCCGCCAGGTGCACATCATCGAGGAGCCGATGGCCGCGGCGATCGGCTCCGGACTGCCGGTCCACGAGGCCACCGGCAACATGGTCGTCGACATCGGCGGCGGTACCACCGAGGTCGCGGTCATCTCGCTCGGCGGCATCGTGACGGCCCAGTCCATCCGGGTCGCCGGTGACGAGCTCGACAACGCGATCATCCAGCACATCAAGAAGGAGTACAGCCTTCTGCTGGGCGAGCGCACCGCCGAGAGCATCAAGATCACCATCGGTTCCGCGCACGACCTCGAACAGGACGAGCACACCGAGATCCGCGGCCGTGACCTGGTCTCCGGCCTGCCGAAGACCGTCGTCATCTCCGCCGCCGAGGTCCGCAAGGCCATCGAGGAGCCGGTCAACTCCATCGTCGACGCGGTCAAGACGACCCTCGACAAGTGCCCGCCCGAGCTGTCCGGCGACGTCATGGACCGGGGCATCGTGCTCACCGGCGGCGGCGCCCTGCTGCGCGGTCTCGACGAGCGGCTGCGCCGCGAGACGGGCATGCCGATCCACATCGCCGAGGACCCGCTGGACTCGGTCGCGCTCGGCTCCGGCAAGTGCGTCGAGGAGTTCGAGGCCCTCCAGCAGGTTCTGGACTCCCAGCCGCGCAGGTAACACGGCCGGCCCCGCCCGCACCGCGGGTGTGGTGCGGTGTCCCGGACGGACGGGCACCATGGTCACAGCGGTATCGCGCGCAACAACAGGAACACACCGCAACACCGGGTGCCCTGACACAGCACCACCGGGCACCCCCCACAGGCACAACGCTCAACTCCCGGACGAGACCGGCGCGGGCCCGTAGCCGGCCGGTCCTACGAGGAAGGACACGGCCGCCGCACGTGAGGGACACACGAGAGAGCCGGCTGCTGCTGGTGCTGCTGGTCGCCATCGCGTTCGCACTGATCACGGTGGACATCCGCGGTGGTGAACAGTCCCCGCTCGAAGGTGCCCGCCGGGCCGCCGCCTCCGCCTTCGGCCCGGTCGAGAGCGGCGTCGCCAGCGCCGTCAACCCGATCGCCCACGCCATCGGCGCCGTACGGGACTCCGGCGAGCGGCACAACCGCATCAGCGAGCTGGAACGCGAGAACGCCGCGCTCAAGGCGGAACTCGGCTCCAAGGACCACAACCGCTCCCGCGCCCGCCAGCTCGACAAGATGCTCAGGACCGCCGGGGCGGGCCAGTACGGCATCAAGGGCGCCGAGGTCGTCGCCATCGGCCCCGCCCAGGGATTCTCCTGGACGATGACCATCGACGCGGGCAGCCGTGACGGCATCGCCCGCGACATGACCGTCCTCAACGGCGACGGCCTGGTCGGCCGCGTCACCACCGTCGGCCGCGACACCTCCACCGTCCTGCTGGCCAACGACCCCTCCTTCACCGTCGGCACCCGCATGGAGAAGTCCGACGAGATCGGCTTCGCCGCGGGCCAGGGCGGCCGCGCCCTGCGCGTCCAGCTCCTCAACGGAAAGGCCGCGGTCAAGAAGGGCGACCGCTTGGTCACCTTCGGCTCCAGCAAGGACAAGCCGTTCGTGCCCGGCGTCCCCGTCGGCCAGGTCGTCAAGGTCGAACCGGCCAACGGCGACCTCACCCGCACCCTCCAGGTCCGGACGTATGTCGCCTTCTCCCAGCTCGACATCGTCGGCGTCGTCGTCCGGCCGCCGCGCGAGGACCCCCGGGACACCGTCCTGCCGCAGCGGCCCGTCCGGCCCGCGCCCACCCCGACGGTGACCGTCACGGCCCGCCCCTCCGACGACGGCGGCGGCTACGACGAGGGCGACGACGGCTACGACAGTGACGAGGACGGGAACTGACGATGCGCATCAACCGGATCCTGCTCGCCGCCCCCCTGGTGGTCGTGGCACTGGTCCTCCAGGTCAGCGTGCTCGCCCGGCTCCAGCTGCCCGGGGCCGTGCCCGACCTGCTCCTGCTCGTCGTCGTCGGCCTCGCCCTGGTGTTCGGGCACATCGGCGGCGCCCTCGTCGGCTTCTGCGCCGGGCTGCTCGCCGACATCGCGCCCCCCGCCGACCACGCCGTCGGCCGCTATGCCCTGGTCCTGTGCGTCGTCGGCTACGCGGTGGGCCTGACCCGGCCCGAGTCCGGGCAGCACCGCTCGGTGACCGTCCCGCTGGCGGCCGTCCTCGCCGCCGCGGTCGGCTCGACGCTGATGTACGCGGCCGTCGGCGCGCTGGTCGGCGACACCGCGGCCCGGCACGTCGGCGTCGGCGGACTGGTCCTCAGCGCCACCGTCTACGACCTGGTGCTCGCCCCGTTCACCGTCCCGGTGGTGATGGCCCTGGCCCGCCGTGCCGAGGGCGAACCGCTCAGCGGGGACGGCCCCGGCAGTCCGGGCGGCACGGTCGCCGGCCGGGAGACGACGTACGGCTGGCTCACCACCGGCACCGGTCTGAGGTCCAGCCGCGGCAGCATGAGGGCCGCGCGCGGCGGGCTGTTCGGCCGCTCCAAGGGGGACCGCGTCAAGGGGGTCAAGCGGCTGTGACCTTCCGTCCGACGCCCGTACCGGCCCTGCCCGCCGCGGGCCGGGCGGCGCGCCCCGAACCGTCCGCGCCCGGCCGCCAGGGGAGGGACCGTTGAGCAACATTCCCGAGACCGGCAGGACCTCCCGTGTCACGGTCCGCCTCATCACCCTCCAGATCCTCGTCCTCTCCCTGCTGCTCACCCTCGGCGGCCGGCTCTGGTACCTCCAGATCCGCAACGGCGAGGAGTACGCGGCGAAGGCCCGCAGCAACCACGTCCAGCAGGTCGTCGAACCGGCCACCCGCGGCGCCATCCTCGACGCCCGCGGCGTCCCGCTCGCCGACAACCAGACCCGCCTGGTCGTCTCCGCCAGCCGCACCGAGCTGCTGAGCATGAAGGACCGCGGCAAGGCCGTCCTCGCCCGGCTCGCCAAGGTCCTCGGCATGCCCGGGAAGGACATCCGCGACAAGGTCCGGCTGTGCGACGCCAAGACCCCGCAGCCCTGCTGGAACGGCTCCCCGTACCAGCCCATCCCGATCACCGACGAGGCCACGCCCAAGCAGGCCCTCCAGATCCGCGAACGCTCCGAGGACTTCCCCGGCATCAGCGCCGAGCCCACCGCCGTCCGCCGCTACGGCGCCCCCGCCGACGCCGAGACCTCCCAGGTCCTGGGCTATCTCTCGCCGGTCACCGACGAGGAGATCAAGAAGGCCGAGCACACCCGCTCCCCGTTGCTGCGCTCCGACCAGATCGGCCGCTCCGGACTGGAACGCGCCTACGACAACGAGCTGCGCGGCAAGGCCGGCGTCACCCGCTACGAGGTCGACAACCTCGGCCGGGTCATCGGCAAGGGCAACAGCGACCCCGCCGTCCCCGGCTCCAACGTCGTCACCAGCATCGACGCCCGGGTCCAGGCCGTGGCCGAGAAGGAGCTCGACCAGGCGATGAAGGACGCCCGCAACGAGTTCGACAAGAACACCGGCCGGAACTACAAGGCCGACGCCGGCGCCGTGATCGTCATGGAGTCCCGCACCGGCCGGGTCGTCGCCATGGCGTCCAACCCCTCCTACGACCCCAACGCCTGGGTCGGCGGGATCTCCGCGAAGGACTACGCCGAACTCACCGGCAAGGACTCCAACTACCCGCTGCTCAACCGCGCCACCCAGGGGCAGGCGGCGCCCGGCTCGATCTTCAAGGTCATCTCCACCACGGCCGCGGTCAACGCCGGATACCCGTTCGACGGCCACTACCCCTGCACCAGCTCCTTCAGCATCGGCAACCAGGTCTTCAAGAACTTCGAGTCGGAGAACTTCGGCCCCATCAGCCTCGGCCGCGCGCTGGAGGTCTCCTGCGACACCGTCTTCTACGACCTCGCCTACCGGCAGTGGCAGAAGGACGGCGGCAACCACCCCAAGGACCCCGCCGACTGGTTCTACCGGACCGCCCATCAGTTCGGCCTCGGCAAGCGGACCGGCATCGACCTGCCCGACGAGGTCAGCGGCCGGGTGCCGGACCGCCGGTGGAAGAAGGACTACTGGGAGGCCAACAAGGACGGCTGGTGCGCCCAGGGCAGGACGGGCGACGACTACATCTCCCGGATCGCCCGGGAGAACTGCGAGTCCGGCATGAAGATGCGCGCCGGTGACTCCGTCAACTACTCCATCGGCCAGGGCGACACCCTCGTCACCCCGATCCAGATGGCCTCCATCTACGCCGCGCTCGCCAACGGCGGCACCCTCCACACACCGACCATCGGCAAGGCCGTCGTCAGCCCGGACGGCAAGAGCGTCCGGACGATCACTCCGCAGGTGCGCGGCAAGCTGCCCGACTCCCCGAAGACGCTCCGGCAGATCGACGCGGCGCTGGCCGGCGTCGCCACCCGCGGCACCGCCGCCTGGCGCTTCCAGGGCTGGCCGCAGAACAAGATCCCGATGCACGCCAAGACCGGTACCGCCGAGGTCTACGGCAAGCAGACCACCTCGTGGTTCGCGACGTACACCAAGGACTACTCCATCGTCATGACGATCTCCCAGGGCGGCACCGGCTCCGGCGCCTCGGGACCCGCCGTCCGCAAGATCTACAACGCGCTCTACGGCGTCGACGACGGCGGCGGCATCGACAAGAAGGCCGCGCTGCTGCCCACCCCGCAGGCGTCGCTGCCCGTGATCGAGAGCGACGGCACGATCAAGGCCCAGCCCATCGAGCCGGCGGAGGACGAACCGGCACGGGACGAGGAACGGAGGTCGGGCGAGTGACCACCGGCCACACCTCCCGCACACTGGCCGTCCGCCGCTACAGCCCCGAGCCCAGCGCCTGGGGCAAGCTCACGGCCCGCGACTCCGTCGTCCGCAAGCTGGACTGGACGCTGCTGCTGGCGTGCCTGGCGCTGTCCCTGCTGGGCAGTCTGCTGGTCTTCTCGGCGACCCGTAACCGCACCGAGCTCAACCACGGCGACCCCTACTACTTCTTCCTGCGCAACCTCCTCAACACCGGTATCGGTCTGGCGCTGGCCGCGGGCACCATCTGGCTCGGCCACCGGACCCTGCGCGGGGCCGTCCCGATCCTCTTCGGCGTCTCCGTCGTCCTGGCGGTGCTCGTCCTGACACCGGTCGGCGCCACCATCAACGGCTCGCGGTCCTGGCTGGCGATCCCGGGCGGGCTGTCGCTCCAGCCCGCCGAGTTCACGAAGATCACCATGATCCTGGGGATGGCGATGATCCTCGCGGCGCGGGTCGACGCGGGCGACAGCCCGTACCCCGACCACCGCTCCGTCCTCCAGGCCCTCGGCCTCGCCGCCGTCCCCGTGGGCATCATCCTGCTCATGCCCGACCTCGGCTCGGTGATGGTGCTCGGCGCCATCCTCCTCGGGGTGCTGCTCGCCTCCGGCGCCTCCCACCGCTGGCTCCTCGGTCTGCTGGGCGCCGGTGTCGCGGGCTGTGTCGCGATCTGGCAGCTCGGCCTGCTCGACGCGTACCAGATCGCCCGCTTCGCCGCGTTCGCCAACCCCGCCCTGGACCCGGCGGGCGTCGGCTACAACACCAACCAGGCCCGGATCGCCATCGGCGGCGGCGGGCTCACCGGCTCCGGCCTCTTCCACGGCAGCCAGACCACCGGCCAGTTCGTCCCCGAGCAGCAGACCGACTTCATCTTCACCGTGGCGGGGGAGGAGCTGGGCTTCGTCGGCGCGGGCCTGATCATCGTGCTGCTCGGTGTCGTCCTGTGGCGTGCCTGCCGCATCGCCCGCGAGTCCACCGACCTCTACGGCACGATCGTGGCCGCCGGCGTCATCGCCTGGTTCTCGTTCCAGGCGTTCGAGAACATCGGGATGACGCTGGGGATCATGCCCGTCACCGGCCTTCCCCTCCCGTTCGTCTCCTACGGCGGGACCGCCATGTTCGCCGCCTGGATCGCCGTCGGACTCCTCCAGTCGATCCGGGTGCAGCGGCCGGTGTCGGCGTAGCGGCGGGTCAGGGGAGCGCGACGGACAGGGGCCGGTCGCGGGGGGCCGTGTGCAGCTCGAACCAGAGGGAGCGGCGGGCCCCCTGCTGCGGTGTGGTGCCCCAGGTGTCGGCGAGCTGGGTGAAGAGGAGACGTCCGTAGTCGGGCTCCTGGGGCGGGAGCGGCGGGGCCGCGGTGTGGACGCCGAGGTGCAGGCCGTGCGGCGCGGTGAGCAGGCGCAGCAGGATGTCCGCCGTGCCCGTGGTGCGCAGCGGGGCCCGGGAGACGGCTTCGGAGGCGAGTAGCGTCGCGGTGTACAGCAGCGGCGCGAGCGGCGAGCGGCGGAGGACGGAGCGCACGAAGGCGCGGGCCTGCCGCGGGGCTTCCGGTCTGCCGGGGACCGCCAGGAGGTGCGGGCGGGCTCCCGTGGAGACCTGGATGGGGAGCCGGGCGGTGGCTGTGGTGTGGGGGTGCACGGTGTGATCCCTCCCCGTGGGGTCGTGCGGGCGCCGGAGGGCACCCAGCGTGGATGCTTGGTGACACAGCGTAATTCACATGTCGCGGAACGGGCTACTCGCTCACATGGGTGACTGGTTCGGATGATGCGACCGGGGTGTCTGGGATGCGTGATGCGTCCAGTCGTGGCCGGAATTGATGAGATAGCGGCACCTGTGAGGGCTCCCTTCCCAAGGGAACCGCAACTAAATTCGACATATGACGGACACTGTGCGAGAAATCGAGCGCAAGTACGAAGCCAAGAAGGGTGGCAGGCTCCCCGACCTCACCGCCGTGGCGGGCGTCGCCGCCGTCCAGGACGGCGGCGTGCAGGACCTCGACGCCACGTACTACGACACCGCCGACCAGCGCCTCGCCGCCGACGGCCTCGCCCTGCGCCACCGCACCGGCGGCCCGGACCCCGGCTGGCACCTCAAGCTCCCCGTCGGCCCCCA
>NZ_JCANQV010000085.1:0-22065 GCF_059553635.1 Candidatus Streptomyces philanthi | reverse complement strand
CTCGCTCCGCTCGTCGCCCTCCAGGGCCGCGCGGGCCGCCACGATCCGCGCGGCCGGCTCGCACGCGGCGGTCAACTCCCCGGCCCCCGCCGCCGACCGGACGAGCAGCAGAAGATCGGCGGCCCGGCGCAGCACCTCGGGCGGACACGGCACCGCCACCGCCACCTGCCGTACGAGGGCCAGCACCTGCGGGATCTCGTCGGCCCACGGCACCGCGCCCGCGGACCGGGGCGGCCCGTCCACGGCGGACCGGTCCAGATGCCCGGCCAACCCGTCTCCCCGGTAACGGTGTTCATGGCTCCGCACCCCCTCCGCCAGGTGATACGCCACGAGCCGGGCCAATGCCGCACCCCGTTCCGCGTCCGGCAGCGCGCGCAGCGCGAGGCGGCGCGCGAGCTGCCGCAGCTCACCGGCGAAGCGGTAGCGCCCCGGCTCCGGCTCCTCCATCATCCCGGCCGCCACCAGCTCGTCCAGCGCCTCCCGGGCCCGCGCCTGCGGAACGTCCAGCAGCGCCCCCGCCGCCCCCCGCGACACCACCGGGCAGTCGGGAACGGCGAGAAGCCGGAAGGCGTACCGCGCGAACGACCGGCGCAGGTGGTGGTCGGCCCATGCGGCGGGGGTGAGGAGGAGGGGAGTGGGGGGCGCCTCGCCGGTGTCGTCGGCCTGGGGGACGAGAGAGATCGGGGCGTGCGTCTCGCCGATCGCCTCGGTCGCTACTACGGTCCCACCGCCATGCGGCGCCCCGACGAACAGGAGGCGAGGGTCCTCGCGCCACGCGGCGAGTCCGTCGGCCGGTGGTCCGGATGTGGTGATGCGGTGCGCGGCGGCGCGGACGGCGGGGGGCAGGCCGGCGGTGGCCGCCATCACGGCGTCGCCCGCCCCCGGGACCGCGTCGCTCCGCTCCGCGCCGAGGAGGTCCGTCAGCAGCGCCCGTACGTCGGCGGGTCGGAGGCCGCTCAGCAGGAGCGCGGCGGGGACCAGCTGCGCGGGTGGCCGCCTGCGGCAGGTGAGCAGGACGGCGCAGCCGGGGGCGTCGGGGAGCAGGGTGCGCAGCAGCAGCCGGAGGGCGGGAGTGTCGTCCGGTACGTCGTCGAGCACGAGCAGCACCCGTCGCCCTTCGAGCAGCGCACGGCACCGGGCGGCCCGATCCCCGGACCCGTCCGCCCGTACATCCAGGGCGCCCAGCACCCGAGTGACGGCGGCGGCCACCAGACCGTCCGGGCTCCCACCGTGTTCCCCGTCCCCGAGCGGGACGACGACCTGCCCGTCGGGGAAGTCCCCGGCCACCTCTTGGGCGACGCGCCGCGCGAGCGCGGTCTTGCCGACGCCGGCCGGACCGTGGACACAGCAGACACGCGACGCGCCTCCACCGCTCCTCGCGCCCTCCGCACCACCCGTCACCATCGCCACCAGCCGGGCGGTCTCGGCCGCACGGCCCACGAAGGGCACGCGGTCGGTGACGGGCACGTCCGTCGCACCTTCCGGGTCCCGGGCCGACGCGTCATCACTCGCGGCACCGGTTGCGTCCCCGGAGTACGAGGCGTCCGCGCCGGTCGGCGGCGGGGTCGGGGCCGGGAGCGGTGTCGACGAGAGCCATCCGGTCATCTCGTCGGACGAGCCGTCCTCGGGCTCCACTGGGCCTTCCGGGTCCTTGGGGCTCTCGGGGGCCTTGGGCTCCTCGGGGTCCCTGAACTCCATGGGCTCCTCGGACTCCACGGGCTCCCTTGGCGCCTCGGGCTCCCTGGGCTCCCTGGGCTCCCTGGGCTCCCCAAGCGTCGGCCACGCCTCCCCACCCGCGCGTTCCCTACGGTCCCCCTGTTCCGCACAGTCCGTACGCTCCACCCACCCCGCCCGGCCAGCCGTCTCCCGTCCCATCACCTCCTCCCCCATCACCCCCTCCGGCACCACACCCCCCATCCGTTCCAGCACCGGGCTGGTCAGTACGGCGAAGGCGCGGGCCGACTCGTTCAGGCGGAGTTCCCCGGTGGCGTCCCCCATGAGGACCGGGAAGTCCGGGAGGCGCCCCATGTACGGCTCCAGGCAGCGACCGACCGCCTCGACGACGTCCACGGCCTGTTCGGCGCCGAGGCCGCTGAACAGCAGTTCGCGGACGCCGGGGCGGAAGTCGTAGACGGGTTCCGTGGGCGCGGACGGGTCCGCCGGGCCGAGGGCGCGGCCCAGGGTGCGGGCGGCGGCCGTCTCGCGCTGCCGGTCGGTGCGTTCGAGCAGTCCGCCGAGCAGGATCTCGGCGATGTGCGTGGGGCCCGCCTCGGGCATCGTGGCGGCGCGTACCAGGTGCATCAGGGGGGTGGTCAGCGGCCGGATCGCGGACAGCCGGACGGCGAGACGGTACGCCTCGGGCGAGAACGCGCCACGGAAATACGCCAGCAGCTCCTCCGCGCTGCCCCGGGGCCGGCGCTCCGGCCCTACGGGGGTGCCGTCGAGCAGCGTGGTGTCGACGAGCTGCGGGGCATTGGGGCGGGTCAGTATCCGCGCCCACTGCTCGACGGCCGACGCGGTCGGGTGCAGTACGGGCAGGACGAGGGCGCCCTCCGCTTCCGGGTCGTGCTCGCCGCTGAGCGGGTCCCGGACGGAGATGCGCCCGGCCGGGTCGAAGCCGCCCGGCGCGGCGATCAGGCGGGGCCTGGCCTCCAGCGCCGTCCCCCGCCACAGGCGACGCGGCAGCGGGTTGAGCACCGCCATCGGGCCGCCGCGCCCCCACGCCGTCAGGGCCTGCATGGTGCGCGGCGCACGCCACCCCGGGCTCGTACCGTCGGTGAGGAGGAAGGTCACCGTCGTACCGGGCCGGGGCCGGTGCACCGGGCAGGCCGGGTCCGCCGGGTCGATCCCGTGGACGCGAACGGAACGGAAGACCGCACTCCGGTCGAGCAGCGCCCGCACCTCGGCGACCAGCGTCCCCCACACCTGGAGCGACGGCGAACGGTCCACGAGCAGCACCGCCGACCAGCGCAGCTCCCGGTCCGGCCGGGACACCACATCGAGAAACCCGGTCTCCGCCGCGAGCCGTACGGTGGCGTCGATGTCCGGAACACTCCGGTGCGCGTCCTCACGGGTGTCCCGCAACGGACGCAACGCCCGCCCCACATGCTGCGCATGCGGCAACGCCCGCCGCACCGGCGCCCGCACCGACCGCGCCCGCTCCGCCCCGGCCGGACCTCCCTGGCTCCCCATGGCGTAGAGCGCCCTGCGCGGCGGCCGGGACGGGGTGGTACGAGCGGGAGCGGCGCCGGAAACGGGCGAGGCGCTCGGGGAGGTGGCGTCGGAACGGGACGACGTCGCGGGGGTGGTGGCGCCAGAGCGGGACGACGTTGCCGGGCTGACGGAGTCAGGATCGGTCGACGCTTCCGGGGAGGCCAGGTCGAGACCGCTCGACACTCCCGGGGAGGTGCCACCACGATCGCTCGACGTCACAGGGGAGCGGGAACCGGTCCCGGCCGACGTTACGGACGAGCCGGAGCCGGGCCCGACCGTCGCCGGGCCCCCCGCCCCGGCCCGGGGCCCGGTCTCCGCCCCCGAAGCCACAGCGCCAGAACCAGTCGGCGCGTCCGAGGCCAGAGGCCGTTGCCCAGGAAGACGCGACTCAGGAACATCCCCCACCGGCTGGTCCGCCACCCCGCCGACGCGCCCCCCGGCACCAGCACCAGCCTCCGCCCGTCCCGCCCCCATCACCCGTGCCAACCACAGCACTTCGAGCAACTCGGTGGCGTCCAGGTCGTAGCCGGCGCCGGACAGGGTCTTCCGCAGTCGGTCGATCATGGCGAGAAAGGTTCGTCGAGTCGGTGGAGTACGGCGGAGAGGAGTTCATCCCTGGTGAGGTCGGCGCCGGTTATCCGCAGATGGACGGCGGCCAGCAGTTGGTCGGCGGCGAGGGTCTGGGACGCGGCGCGTTCCTCGAACGCCGTGATCAGGTCCTCGGACTCGGCCAGCGCCCGTTCCCCCAGGTGGTGTCCGACGATCCTGCGGAGGCGGTCGCCGGTCGGGTCCGGCAGGTCGAGCCGTACGCAGCGGCGCAGGAAGGCGGGCGGGAAGTCGCGTTCGCCGTTGCTGGTCATGACGACGATCGGGAAGTGGGTGCAGCGGACCGTGCCACGGTGGATCGTCACCCGTTCGCGGCTGCCGCTCAGCGGGACCCGTACGTCCTGCTGGTGCTCGGGCAGCCGGGCGAGTTCGGGGATCTCGAACTCGCCCTCGTCCAGGACGACCAGCAGGTCGTTCGGCAGGTCGATGTCGGCCTTGTCGAGTTCGTCGACGAGCAGGACCCGGGGGCGGCCCGCCGCGAGGGCGCTGCCCAGCGGCCCCAGGCGCAGATAGGCGCCGATGTCGTCGGCGGTGTGTGCCCGGCGGTTCCGCAGGCGGCGGGCGGCGCCGCCGAGCCGGTGCCCTCCGCCGCCGCGCGCCTCGCGTTCGCGGCGCAGCGAGGTCTCCCGGAGGCGGCCGACGGCGTCGTAGCGGTAGAGGGCGTCCTGGAGTGTCGAGCGGCTGTTGACCGACCAGCGCAGGACGTCGCCGAGCCCGAGTTCGTCGGCGAGCGCGCGGGCGAGGGAGCTTTTCCCCGCCCCGGGGCGCCCGGTGACCAGCAGCGGGCGGTGCAGGTGGAGTGCCGCGTTGACGACGGAGATCTCGTGGCGGTCCAGGAGGTACGGGGCGATCGCCGTGCTGCGGCGCGCGGCGGGAAAGCGCCGCCACGGGGGCGGTTCCGGCAGGGGCGCGGACCCCCGGAACACCCACCAGTCCTCCGGCCGCTCCCCCGCCCCGCCTCCGGGCACCGGCCGTCCGTCCCCTGGTCCGGTCCCGGTGCGTGCCCCTCGCGCCCCGGCGACGCCCGGCGCTTCCCCCCTACCGTCGCCGCCCGCCGGACGGTCTCCTCCCGCTCCCGCTCCGGTCACCGCGCGCGCTCCCGCAGGCCCTTCACCACGCGCCCCGGGGGTGTCGGGGGTATCTCCTGCCCCTCCACCACCGCCCGCGCGTTCCCCGCGCGCCCGGTACGCCGCGCTTTCCCCTGGTACTCCGGTCACCGCAGTTCTCTCCTCGTCGCCTCTTTCCCCGCCGTCCGCGGCCGGACCACCGGACGGTACCGCCCGGCGTGCCCGCCCCCGGCCGGCCCGCCACTCTCCGTACCCCGTGCCACCGCCCGTCTCACGGCTGCGTCAACACCCAGGCGTCCGGGGCGAGCCGGGCCGGGCGGTAGTCGGGGGCGTCGTAGAGGAGGGAGAGGCCGCGGCCGTGGTGGGTGGTGTGGTCCGGTTCGGCGAGGGCCTTGGCGCGGGCCAGGCGGACGGCCTCGGGGATCTGGCCGTGGTCGGTGCCGTCCACCAGGGCCAGGAGGTCGCGGGCGAGGTCCTCGCCGTGGTCGGCGCGGTGCCACAGGACGGTGTGGACGCCGGCCTGGACGCACTGCCGCAGCAGGGTGCCGTGGTGCTGGGGCGGGCAGCACACCACGACCGCACCGGTGTCGCGGTGCACCTCCAGTTGGGCGCGGGCCACCCGGCGGTCGGTGTGACGGTGGTCGAGCACGAGGCCGGTGGTGTGCGGGAGGGCCGCGGTACGCAGCTTCCATCCGGCGTAGCTCTCCCGGGAGCGTTCGGTGGTGCGCACCACGACGCGGCGGGTGATGCCCGGCACGAACGGCCCGTCCTCGTCGCCGTCGCCCGATTCCCAGGCGTCGACGTCGAGGCCGAGCCAGGCGGGCGGCAGGAAGTACTCGACCTGCGCGGTCTCCGGGTCCTCGCGGACCTCGGTGCGCAGCACCCGCCGGATGTCGTCGACGATCTGTTCGCTGCCGGCCTCGGTGTCGCGTACGAGGGTGAGCCGGTGCGAGCGCCGGTCGGGCCAGGCCCAGATCTGGTAGGTGAAGCGGCGCCCGGTGGGCGCGGGCAGCAGTTCCACCTGGACGCGCGGGATGAACGGCGCGTCGGCGGCGGCCGTGGTGGTGGCCGCGAGGTCGGCACGGAACTGGCCGATCGCGCCGGCGTCCACGCCGGAGCGCGCGGCGACCCGTTCGACCCAGGCGTCGAGGTCCTCGGCCGGGTAGGCGCCCACGGCGCGTTCGTCGGCGCTGATCCGCACCACGCCCTGGAGCAGGGGCGGTACGGGTCCGCCGGAGGTGGCGGTGTAGCCCTCCAGGACGTCCATGGCGTCGGCGAGTCCGGTGACGGCGGGGAGTTCCGGGGCGTGCGGCAGGACGCGGTCGAGCAGGGCGGCCGGGTCGGTGCGGGTGCAGTGGGCCAGCAGTCCGGCGAGATCGCGGCGTTGGCGGGTGGTGAGGAATTCGCCGGGGCGCACGGTGCGGGCCGCGCGCCGCAGCTGCTGCCAGGCGTCGTGGTCGGTCCGGGGGACGGCACCGGGCCAGGCGGGATCAGTGGCCGCGGCGGGGACGTGGTCGCGTACCAGGTCGAGGAGTTCGGGGATGCCGCGGCGGACGCCGGAGGCGAGGCCGACGAGGCGGTCGAGGTCGGTGGCGGGTCCGGCGGAGGGGCGGCCGAGGCGGGCGGCGAGCCGCCGTTCGCAGTCGAGGACGGCGTCGGGCCCTGGCAGGACCCGTTCGAGTGCCATGAGGAGTTGCTGGACGCCGCGCCGTGCGGTGGGGACGGCGGGGGGCGGCAGGGCGGGGAGTTCGGCCTCGACGGCGGGGACGCTGATGGCGTAGAGGGTGGCGGGTGGTGCTCCGGAGGTGTCCGCGGCGCGGTGGACGGCGACGACCACGCCGACGACGGCCTGCCGGCCGCGGTCCCAGAGCGGGCCGCCGCTGTAGCCCTCGGTGACGCGGGTGCCGCCCTGGACGTCGAGGGCGATCCAGGGCGGTGCGGAGACGCGGGGGACGGCGCGGAGGGCGGGCAGGGGGTTGCCGCTGGCCCACAGGGCGATGACGTCCCCGGAGTAGCCGTGCGGCAGGAAGGGCGCGGGCTGGGCACCGTCGGGCGGGTCGCAGGTCAGTTCGAGGACGGCGAGGTCGCCGTGGTGGGGCAGCCGCCCGGGGACGGCGGGGGCGTGGCCGTGCGCGGTGGCGCGGGGCGGCGCCCACATCTCCGGGACGACCCGGGCGGTCAGGTCGCGGGTGGGGTCGGTGTGCGGCGACCGGAGGGTGACGGTGTCGGCGGGCCCGGGCACGGGGGTGGCGTAACGGTCCCGGCCCAGGGCGCTGTTGACGACATGGGCGCAGGTCAGGACGAGTCGTTCGGCGACGAGCACGCCACCGCCGACGGGCTGTCCCGCCTGCCGTACGGAGACGAAGGCGCGGTGCAGGGGCGTGTCGTCGTCGGCTCCGGGGAGGGGGCCGGCGCAGTGGGTCACGGGGCCGCTCCGCCGGGCTCCGCGGCGTCACCGGCCCTCCCGGTCCCGTCGGCCGCCTCGGCGGGGGCTCCGTCGCGGGGGGCCAGTTTCCAGGTGGCGGACACCGTGAAGCTGGCCTCGCCGGTGCCCGAGAACACGCCGAGGCTGAGGTCGGAGCCGAGGGTCACGCCGAATTCGACGGAGACCTCGTCGGGCCGGTGGTCGCCGCCGGCGATGGAGCGGTGGATCTGGCCGAGCACCCCGCCGAGGGGGCGCAGGGCCTCTTCCAGGACGGCCCCGCCGCGGGTGAGCGCGCGGGTCATCCTGTTGTCGACGCTGACGGGTTGGGCGCCGCCGAACTGTTCGGGCAGCTCCAGCCCGTCGCCCGCGTCGGCCGGTGGCGGCGCGGTCCGCCGCGCCGGGGTCCCGGCAGGCTCGGCGCGCAGCCATACGACGGTGTCGTCCTCAAGTCTCAGTGCCATGTCCCCCATGACGATCAGTCTGGCACGCGGGGAGCGGAATGTATTCCTCCATTCGCGCCGGAGCGGCGGTGATCCTGCGCATCCGGCGCGTCGCGGGCCGGATCGCTCAGCCGGTGAGCAACGCCCGGGCCAGTTGCCTCGATTGGGCGACGAGCCGGTCCTTGCTGTCCCAGACCTCGGCGTCCTCCTCCAGGAAGCCGCCCGACAGGTTGCGGGTGGTGATCGCGATACGGAGGGGGCCGGGGGCGGGGCGGTGACGGACGTGGACGGTGAGTTCGACGGTGGGGACCCAGCCGGTCAGCCCCATCTCGAAGGCCGTGGGCGGCATCCCGTCGACGGCGAGCAACAGCGACAGCGGATCGGGGTCGCGGCCGTCGGCCAGCCCGAACCAGCCGCGCATCTCCCCCTTGCCGGACGGCGCGCCGACGGCCCAACCCGCGGTGGCGGGGTCGAGCCGGATGTCGAGGCGTTCGGTGATCGCGTTGCTGCCGGGGATGGCACTGCCGGGCGCGTCGCGGTTGCCAGGGCAGTCCTCGTACGGGGGCAGGGCCGGGGGTTCGGCGGTGGTGCGGACGTCGTCGGGCAGGGCGTCGAGGTCGCCGTAGGAGGCGAGCACCCGTATCCGTTCGACCTCGGTGCCGTCGTCCGCGTACTGGAGGAGGGTGGCGGTGCCGGTCGACAGGGTGCGGCCGGTGCGGACCGTCTCGGTGCGGATGACGGCGGGGCCGGGCACGGAGGCGGTCAGGTAGTGCGCGGTGAGGGTGAACGGGTCGGGGTGCGGGAGGGTGTCGGCCAGGGCGCGCCCCAGGACGGCGAGGAGGTAGCCGCCGTTGACCGCCTGGATGATCGTCCAGCCCGCGGAGAGTTCGGTGTCGTAGACGCCGGGGGCCCGGCGGTGTACCGCCGTGTCGCGGTCGAACTCGCTGTTACCTGTGGTCACCATTGCCATGGCGGGCACGGTACACCGATAAATTACCGACCGGTAGTGTCATTTCCTGTGATCCCAGCAGGTGGACGCACTCCGTACGAATGAGGCGCTTTGGGATGATGACGCCCATGCTTCACGTGCTCTATCTGGTCGGCGTCTCCGCCTTCGCCGCGAGCGGGGTGCTGGCCGCCTACCGGGCCAACATGGACCCCTTCGGCGGCATGGTGCTCGCCTTCGCCGCTGCCATCTCCGGCGGAACGCTCCGCGACCTCATCCTCGACCGCCGCCCCCTGTACTGGACGCACGACTGGGTCCTGCTGACGGTGATCATCTGCGTGGGCGTCGGCACCATCGTCTACCTGCGCTTCCGCACCCTGCCGCGCCGCTCGCTCCTGGTCGCCGACGCGGCCGGGCTCTCCGTCGTCACGGTGATCGGCGCCCGCGCCGCCATCGACGCGGGCGCCACCCCGCTCGCGGTCCTCATCCTCGCGGTGATGACGGGAGTGACCGGTGAGGTCGTGCGCGACGTCCTGTGCGGGGAGTTCCCCCCGCTCCTGCTGCGCGAGGACGTCTACGCGATAGCCGCACTCGCCGGAGGCGCCTGCTACCTGGCACTGCACCACCTCGGCACCGGGGAGAACGCCGCGGCCGTGGTCTCGGCGGGCCTGGTCTTCGCCCTCCGCATGGCCGCGGTCTACTTCGGACTGCACCTGCCCCGCCCGCACGGCCGGGGCCGGCCCGCGTCCGGCTGACCCCTCACCCCTCGGGCAGCGCGGACCCGCCGCCGGCCTGCGCCAGGCGCGTGCCCCGGCTCTCCGCGACCCGGTGGACGTCGGCCAGCGACTCGGTCAGGTCGACGGCCAGCAGGTGGAGTTCCCCCGGCGTCCAGGACCGGTTGTCGAGCACGCAGCGGGCCTCACCGAGGAGTTCGACGGCCAGACCGAGCTGCGCCTCCTCGATGTCGTCGGCGATACGGGTCACCATCCCGTTCCCGGCGCCGAGCAGATAGGCCGGCTTGCCCTCCGGGGAGGACCACGGGAGCAGCCGCACGATCTTGTCCGTCATCTCATCAGCTCCGTATCTGTGTGCGAAGAAAAGGCTGTTTTCCGGCAACGCCCCTGGTACAGCGGTTTTCGGCCAGCGGAGTGCATACCGGCTGTAGCCATGGAGTCACCCGATCAACGCAACCGGCAATAGAATGGGGGCGCTTGAAACGGCAGCGCTCAAGGCCGTGCCCTGCCGCGACGCCGTCGTGCGCTCCCATGACGAGAGGTCATAGCGTTGGACGAGACAACGCCACCCGAGCACTTGAACCCGCTCCAGCGTTTCGGCCGTGACGTCAGACAGGTCCGACTCGCCCGCAAACTCACCCAGAAGCAACTGGGCCTGAACACGGGCTACTCCGAGGCATACGTCTGCAAAGTAGAGACCGGCGCCCTCCTCCCCCGCCCCAGCGAAAAGTTCGCCCGAGGCTGCGACCTCGTCTTCGGCACGGGCGACCTCTTCCAGAACCTGCTGAAGAGGATCGACGAGGGGGACCATCCGAGTTGGTTCGTGCCGTATCTGAATCTGGAGCGGAAGGCGACGCGGATACTGATCTACGAGACGAACCTCGTGACCGGCATCGTCCAGACAGAGGACTACGCGCGGGCCGTCTTCCGTGTTTCCAACCCTCGTGCGAGTGCGGAAGCAATCGAGGACAAGGTGGCAGGGCGGCTACGGCGGCGTGAGGCGATTGAACGGGACGCCCAACCATCGCTTTGGGTCATCCTTCACGAGGCATGCCTGCGCACCGTCGTCGGCGGCACCGAAGTCATGGCGGGGCAGCTGGGGTATCTGCTGACAGCGGCCGCGTCACCGCACATCAATCTTCAGATCATGCCGTTCTCGGCGGGCGCTCCGGCCGCACACGCGAAGCCTTTCACCGTGCTGCGCTTCAAAGACTCCCCCACGGTGCTCTACACAGAGTCTCGGGTAGGAGGCAAAATGCACGACTTCGCACAAGCGGTCGACGCTGCCCTGGATGACTATGATCTGCTCAGGGCGCACGCGTTGTCCCCCGATCAGTCAGTGGACCTCATCAAGAACCTGCTGAAGGAGCACCGCGCATGAGCCCCGTCCTAGATCTCGCCGCCGCCGAGTGGGTCAAGTCGTCCTACAGCGATGGCAGTGGCGGTCAGTGCGTCGAGTTCTCCCGCACCTTCACCTGGTGCAAGTCGTCCTACAGCGACGCCAGCGGCGGCCAGTGCGTAGAGTTCTCACCCGACCTGACCTGGGCCAAGTCGACGTACAGCGAGGGCAACGGCGGCGACTGCGTCGAATTCTCCCCCGCCCTCTCCCAGATCCAGGGCATCGTCCCCGTCCGCGACTCCAAGGCCCCGGACGGACCGGTGCTGATGTTCCCGGCCGCCGACTGGTCCTTGTTCATCTCCGCCGTGAAGCGCACGGACTTCACGGCCTGACCAGCCCGCCCCACCCTCACCCCCACCACCACGAACGGCCCCCGAACCCGGGGGCCGTCGTCGTGTCGGGCGGCGACCGCGTCCGTCCGGCGTGGCCGAGATACACCACCCCCAAGGCGACTGTCAGTGCCTTGTGTCATCGTCACTGCATGTGAGCCGAGCGTCACGCCAACGGCTCGCAGTGGCAGACGCAAGAGCCACGGGGGAGGCACTGCATGGCTGGCGACGGCTTCGATGTGGACATCGATCAACTCCGTTCCGCCGCACCGACATTCCACCGGGAGTCGGCCGCACTGGAACGGGCGGCGACCCAACTGCGGCAGACGCTCGACGGTCTGGGGCAGCCGTGGGGCGACGACGAGCAGGGCAAGAAATTCGAGCACGCCTACGCCCCGCACCGCGCGCAGACGGAGAAGGCGGCCACCGCCTTGGCCAAGGGCCTGTCCAGCATCACCAAGGCCATGAACGACATGGCCGCCAACCATGAGGACGCGGACCGCTCGGCACAGTCCGGCTTCTCGGACGGTACGTGATGGGCGCCGCCGACAAGGCCAAGGAGATCGTCCAGGATTTAACGGGCATGTGGTGGCCGAAGGGCGACGAGGACGAACTCAGGGAGGCCGCCCGGGCCTGGCGCACCTTCGCCGACGAGGTCGAGGACTGCACGGCCGCCTGCCACAAAAAGGCCCAGGACGTCATCGACACCAACAAGGGCAGGTCGATCGAGGCGTTCGGCGCCTTCTGGCGGAAGTACCACGGCGGCGGCAAGGGCTACCTCGACGACATCACCTCCGCCGCCCGCGACATCGCCAAGGCCCTGGACACCTACGCCGACCAGGTCGCCGAGGCCAAGAGGAAGATCGAGCACGAGCTGGAGATCGCCGGCGCGGTCCTGATGGCGGGAACGGCACTGGCCGTCTTCACCGGCGGCATCAGCGAAGTCGCCGCCGCCGGCGCCACCGAAGCAATCGTCGCCGCCGCAAGCACAGCGGGCGTGGCCGTCTCCACCACCATCGCCGAGATCGCCGGCACCACCCTGGCCACCGCCGCCCTCAGCGGCCTCGAAGCCATCACCCTCGACGTGGTCGTCGCCCAGGGCACCCGCAATCTCCTCGGCGACCAGCACGGCATCAATCTCGCCGAAGCCACGGACGCGGGAGTCACCGGCGCCCTCCTGGGCGGCGTTCTCGGCGGCGCGGCCCGCACTACCAAGGCCGTCGCGGACACCGGCGGATTCAGGCCGGTCTTGCCGGAGATCCGGTTCGACGGTCTCCACTTCCGCCCAGCGCTCGACCGGATGGGCAAGCGGCGCACCTGGCAGCTGTACCGCGCCAGCGGCTCGGACGCCATGGCGCCACCCGCCAAAGCGGGCGACGACCTGCTGCCGTCCGGGCATCCGGTCTATCACGGCAAACAGAGCACGACGATCGGCTACGACGACTTCACACTCTCCAACTCGGAACGCGTAGCACGGGTGCCGGGTATTCATGACGTCATGGTGCACGGGACGCAAGATGGCGTGTTCCTTGCAGGGCACATGAATCCAGCCGGAAAGGTGAGAACGACTTATCAGGTAAGCCCCCACCACATCGTGGAGGCGGTCCGGAACAATCCCCAGTACGACGGGGGTCCCCTGCGACTGATCTCTTGCCGGTCAGGAGCAGGAACGGATCCGCTCGGCCAGTACGTGTCCAATGAGTTGGGTGTCCCCGTGTACGCTCCGACAGAGCGGATTGGCGTGGATCGCGCCCTGGGAAGTCAAGAACCCTCCATCGACATGGACGGATACTGGCGAATTTTCCTTCCGATCACCGGTCCATAACTGTCATTGCGAGGAACAATGATCCGACGTCTCGGGTACTTCGAAGAACATGGTGACGACGGCCAACCGGAGACATGGGGCACATCATTCGCCGCTGCCACGGCCGGGCCGCCGGCACCGGACGAGGAGCGGGTGCTTTCCTACCTGGGCGGCGGTGACGAAATCTACAGTGTGATGGGTCCCGAGAGGGACGTTGTCTCGGGAGAATGGATCAGCGACGGCGGGTGCTTGTTCACGGACGGGGAGTGGGTGTGGCACGGATACGTCACCCATTATCTCTCCCGCTACCACATCTCCCTGCCGGACGAATTCCTCGATCACGTACGGCAATTGCAGTATCAGTGCCCTGCGGTACCGTTCGAGCGCGGAAGGGAAATCATGGCCGAGTTGTTCCCCCGCCGGCCTTCTCCCTGGGGTTGATATCCGCGCACATTCCCGTCCCCGGCCCGCGCCAAGGCCACACCGACGCCCTACCCCGCAGCACCCCCGCCCCGGCCCACAGCCGGAACGGAGGCACTGTGGCACGCGGGCGCCGATAGGCCCCCCCGCTACTCGTCCTCCCCCTCCGGATGATGACAAGCAGCCTTGTGCCCCGTGCTCAGTGTCACCAGCGGTGGCTCCGTCGTGGTGCAGACCTCGGTGGCCTTCCAACAGCGGGTGCGGAAGCGGCAGCCGGACGGGGGGTTGATCGGGGAGGGGACGTCGCCCTTGAGGAGGATGCGTTCGCGTTCGGTGCGGCGTTTGGGGTCGGGGATGGGGACGGCGGACAGCAGGGCCTTGGTGTAGGGGTGACGCGGGGTGTCGTAGAGGGAGGTGCGGTCGGCGAGTTCGACGACCTTGCCGAGGTACATCACGGCGATGCGGTCCGAGACGTGGCGGATGACGGACAGGTCGTGGGCGATGATCACGTAGGTGAGGCCCAGTTCCTCCTGGAGGTCGTCCATGAGGTTGACGACCTGGGCCTGGATGGAGACGTCCAGGGCGGAGACCGGTTCGTCGGCGACGACCAGTTTCGGCTTGAGGGCCAGGGCGCGGGCGATGCCGATGCGCTGGCGCTGGCCGCCGGAGAACTCGTGCGGGTAGCGGTTGTAGTGCTCGGGGCTCAGGCCCACCAGTTCCAGCAGCCGCTGCACCTCCTTCTTGACGCCGCCCTCGGGCTCGACGCCCTGGAGGCGGAAGGGGGTGCCGATGATGCCGCCGATGGTGTGCCGGGGGTTCAGCGAGCCGTACGGGTCCTGGAAGATCATCTGGATGTCGCGGCGGAGCGGCCGCAGCCGGCCCGGCGACAGATGGGTGATGTCCTGGCCCTCGAACTCGATGGTGCCGCCGGTCGGCTCGTCCAGCCGGGTGATCAGCCGGCCCATGGTGGACTTGCCGCAGCCGGACTCACCGACCACGCCCAGGGTCTCGCCGGGCAGGACGTCGAAGTCGACGCCGTCGACCGCCTGTACGGCGCCGACCTGCCGCTTGAGCAGGCCCTTGGTGATCGGGAAGTGGCGTACCAGGCCGCGGACCCGCAGCAGCGGCTCCGCGGGCCCGTCCCCGGTGGTGTCCGGTGCGGCGCTGGTGCTCTCGTTGGTCGTCTCGGTCACAGCTTCGGCGCAATCTCTTCGGTCCAGATACGCTCCCGCTCCTCCTGCGTCATGTGGCAGGCGGAGAAGTGCCCGCCGCCGACCTGCCGCAGTTCGGGGCGGACCGTGCGGGTGACGTCGTCCTTCGGCACGTCCGCGTACGGGCAGCGGGGGTGGAAGGCACAGCCGGACGGCACGTTGATCAGGCTGGGCGGGGAGCCCTTGACGGGGATGAGCCGGTCGGTCTGATCGCGGTCGATCCGCGGCATGGAGCCGAGCAGGCCCCAGGTGTAGGGGTGCTGGGGCTGCCGGAAGATCCGGTCGGCGGGGCCGCGCTCCACGCACCGGCCGCCGTACATCACCAGCAGGTCGTCGGCGAGTTCGGCGACGACGCCCAGGTCGTGGGTGATGATGACGACCGCCGAGCCGAACTCCTTCTGGAGGTCGCGGATCAGGTCGAGGATCTGTGCCTGGACGGTGACGTCGAGGGCGGTGGTCGGCTCGTCGGCGATGAGCAGTTCGGGGTTGTTGACCAGCGCCATCGCGATCATGGCGCGTTGGCGCATACCGCCGGAGAACTGGTGCGGATGGTCGTCGACCCGCTTGTCGGGCTGCGGGATGCCGACGCGGTCGAGCATCTCGACCGCCCGCTTGCGCGCGGTCTTCTTGTCGACGTCATGGTGGACGCGGTACGCCTCCACGATCTGGTTGCCGACGGTGTAGTAGGGGTGCAGCGCGGACAGCGGGTCCTGGAAGATCATCGCCATCTGGCGGCCGCGCAACCGGCGTACCTCGTCGGGGTCGGCGGCGACGAGTTCCTTGCCGTCCAGCCAGATCTCGCCCGACATGCTGACCTTGGCGCGCTGGCGGCGGGAGGCGCGGTGCAGTCCCATGACGGCGAGGGAGGTGACGGACTTGCCGGAGCCGGACTCGCCGACGATGCCGAGGGTCTTGCCCTTCTCCAGCGTGAACGACAGCCCGTCGACGGACTTCACCAGGCCGTCGTCGGTGGGGAAGTGCACCTTCAGGTCGCGGACGTCGAGGAACGCGGCGGGCGCTCCGGACGCGGCCGGGCTCTGGGGTGTCTCGGGGGTCTCGGTCACGACAGCCTCACCCGCGGGTCGACGGCGGCGTACAGGACGTCCACCACCAGGTTGCACAGGACGATGAAGAACGCGGCGAGCAGGGTGACGCCGAGGATGTTCGGCAGGTCGTTGGCGTTGATCGCCTCCACCGCGAAGGCGCCGACGCCCTTGAGGGAGAAGACCTGCTCGGTGATGAGGGCACCGCCGAGCAGCAGCCCGAGGTCCATGCCGAAGACGGTGATGATCGGGGTGAGCGCGGCCCGCAGCCCGTGCCGGACGACCACCTTGCGTTCGCGCAGGCCCTTGGCGCGGGCGGTGCGGATGAAGTCCTCGTTCAGCGTCTCCAGCATCCCGGCGCGGGTGAGCCGGGCGTAGAGCGCGGAGTAGAGGAACGCCAGGGTGACCCAGGGCAGGACGAGGGTGCGTGCCCACAGGAAGGGGTCCTCGGTCAGCGGTATGTAGTCGCTGCGCTCGAATATGGGCCACTGGTAGGTGAACAGGGCCAGTGCCAGGGCACCGGTGAAGAACATCGGGAGGGAGACGCCGGCGAGCGCGACACCCATCGCCATCCGGTCGAAGACCGAGCCGGGGCGCAGGGCGGAGAGCACACCGGTGGCGACGCCGGAGACGACCCACAGTACGGCGGCGCCCGCGGCCAGCGACAGGGTCACCGGCAGCCGCGATTGGATCTCCGGCCAGACCTCGATGTGGGTCTTGAAGGAGTAGCCGAAGCACGGCACATGGCAGCGTGCCGCTTCCGGGCCGAACTTGTAGTCGACGCCGACGAAGATGCCCTTGAGGAAGTCCCAGTACTGCTCGTACACGGGCTTGTCCAGGCCCAGGTTCTTCTTCACGGCGGCGATGTCCGCGGCGGTGGGGGCCTTGCCGATGTACTGCTGGGCGAGCTGGTCGGTGGTCTGCCCGGCCAGTTTCGGCAGCAGGAAGAAGATGCCGAAGGTGACCGCGCTGACGATCAGCAGCAGCAGTACCGCGCTGAGCAATCTGCGGATGAGGTACGCGAACACGGGGATGCGGCGTCGGCGCCGCGGGCCGGCCCTGGCCGGCCCGCGGGCACTCGTGCCTTCACCTGCCTTCCGGGGGCGCTACTTCTTGACGCCGATGTTGAGGTAGTCGTACTGCCCGCTGTAGGCGGAGGTCGCGACCATGTTGGTGGCCTTCGGCGAGCGGTAGTTGAGGACCTTGAAGTAGGTGAACGGGACGATCGCCGCCTGCTCCATCGTCTTCTTGTCGATCTCGGCGTACGCCTTCTCGCGGGCCGCCTGGTCGGTGTTGGCGATGGCGCCGTCGAGCAGCTTGTTGATCTCCGGGTCGTCGAGCTGCGACAGGTTGGCGTTGCCGGACTGGCTGATGGCCTTGCCGTGCAGGATCTGCTGGAGGTAGCCGTAGCCGGTGGGGAAGTCCGAGCCCCACTGCATCATCATCAGGCCGACGTTGTTCTGCTTGTCGAACTTGGGCGCGCCGGCGTAGTCCGAGAAGTACTTGCTGGACGGGTACGTCTGGATCTTGGCGGTGATGCCGATCTGCTTCAGCGAGTTGATGACGGAGGTCGCCGCGTCCACCTCGTCCTGGCGGTCGTTGCGGGCCAGGATGGTGGTGGTGACGTTGCCGGCGCCGCACTTGTCCCAGTGCTTCTTGGCCTCGGTCAGGTCCAGCTTGTCGCCGCTGTACTTCTGCGGGTACAGGTCGTACTTCTGGTAGCCGGCGATGTCGGTCGGCAGGACGGTGGAGGCGATGTCACCGCGGATCGGGCCGCCGAGGGCGGTCTGTACGGCCTTCTTGTCGATGGCGTACTCGACGGCCTTGCGGCACTCGATGTCGGTGAACGGCTTCTGCTTGGTGTTGATCGCCAGGTAGTTGAGGCGCTGGCCGAGGGCGTTGTCGGTGTTGGCCTTCAGCTTGGGGTCGGTCAGCAGGCGGGCCTGGGTCTGGCCGTCGACGCCGCGTCCGGCGATGTCGGCGAGGGTGTTGCCGGCCTGGAGGTCCTTGTCGATCGTCGACTGGGCGACCTTGAGGTTCAGGACGACCTTGTCGGGCAGCTGCTTGCGCAGCGGGTCCGTCTTCGGCGACCACTTCGGGTTGCGGACGAGGACGACCTTCTTGCCCTCCTCGTAGCTCTCGAACTTGTACGAGCCGGAGGAGACCACGGACTTGGTGTAGTCGGCGCCCCGGTCCTTGGCCTGCGGCACCGGCGCGGTCTGCGGGGCGCTGACCAGGTAGTCGAACTCGGCGAACGGCTTCTTGAGGTGGAAGACGATCGTGTGGTCGTCGGGCGTCTCGATGGCCGAGAGGCCCTTCTTGCTCTTGTCCTTGTAGGGGCCCTTGTAGTCGTCGTCGTTCTTGACGAACTGCTGGAAGTAGTTGGGGCCCAGCGAGAGGACGTCGCGCGCGAAGTTGGAGCGTTCGACGGCGTACTTGACGTCCTGCGAGGTGATCGGGTTGCCGTCCTCGTAGACCAGACCCTTGCGTATCTTGTACGTCCAGGTCTTGCCGCCGTCGGACGACTTGCCGAGCGACTCGGCCAGGTCCGGGACCAGTTCGTTGCCCTTGGTGCCGGGGCCGGGCTTGAAGGTCGTCAGCGGGCGGGCGTAGAGCCGGCTGAAGTTGTAGACGTACGCGTAGTACGTGTTGCCCGGGTCGAACGATTCGGGGGCGTCGCTCAGCGCGAGGGTGACCGTGCCGCCCTTCTCGTCGGAAACGTTGACGATGCCCTTGGTGGCGGCGTTGGCCTCGGCACCGGAGTCTCCGGAGCCCTTGCCGCCGCCGCAGCCGGCCAGCAGGGCCGCGCTGGAGATCGCCGCGATGGTCGCGGCCGGAACTGACCTTCGCATGATGGTCGGTGTCCCCTTCGTTCGTCGGGAGTGGTGGGGCGTCTGAGGGTGGCCGGCAGGCATCAGCGGCTGCGCGGGTCCAGCGCGTCCCTCAGACCGTCACCGAGCAGGTTGAACGCGAGTACGGTGACGAAGATCGCGAGGCCGGGGACGATCATGTACTGGGGGTCGACCTCGTAGTACTTGACCGCCTGGTTGAGCATGCCGCCCCAGGACGCCTGCGGCGGCTGGATGCCGACCCCGAGGAAGCTGAGCGCCGCCTCGAAGAGGATGTTGGAGGGGATCAGCAGCGTCGAGTAGACGATGACCGGGCCCACCAGGTTGGGCAGCAGCTCGCGGAAGAGGATGAACGGTCCGCGGGCGCCCATGCCCCGGGCCGCGTCGACGAACTCCCGCTCGCGCAGCGAGAGCGTCTGGGCCCGGACGATGCGTCCCATGTACGGCCAGTTGAAGAAGCCGATCACGAAGATCAGCACCGAGATGTGCAGCGGCAGACCCGACAGGCCGAACGCGCCGCCCTGGAGGGAGGCGGAGATCGCGATGGCGAACAGCAGCAGCGGGAAGGCGAGGAAGACGTCCATCATCCGGCTGATGAACGCGTCCACCCGGCCGCGGTAGAAGCCCGCGACCACGCCGAGCACGGTGCCGATGGCGACCGACAGCAGGGTGGCGCCGAAGGCGACGATCAGCGACACCCAGGAACCCTCGATGACCCGGGCGAGCAGGTCCCGGCCGAACTTGGGGTCGACGCCCAGCGGGTGGTCGCCGCTCATGCCGCCGAAGTCGCCCTTGGGCAGGGTGGTGTTGGGGTCGATCAGATGGGTGTTGGGGGCGTTGGGGTCCAGACCGAGCAGGGACTGGAGGGGCCGCGAGAGCGCGGCGATCACGATGAGGACGACGACGATGACGGCGCCGGCCACCGCGACCTTGTCCCGCCGGAAGCGCAGCAGCGCGATCCGGCCGAGGGAGCGTCCCTCGATCCGTTTGCTGCCGACGCCCTTGAGCACCGCTTCCGGCTGCGCCTCGGCAGCCGCCCCGGTGGTCTCGATCGGTGCGGTCACGGTGCCCTTGACCCCTCTCGGCCGACGGCGGCCGCCCATGCCGGGCGCGTCGGCCCGGTCCCCATCACTCGTGCAATGCGTGTAACTGGTGCAACTGGTACGGAAGTAGCGGATGTTCGCGCTGTGCCGGTGCACAGGCGCACTCAGCGCCACCGGCTCTGATGACATGCGTGCACTGGGTCGAAACCCTGTGCTGCCGGAGTCTTCATCGCAGCGGCGATCACTCACCAGCCCTGGAAACGAATGGATGCGCAACCGTGATGTGCCACACAGCTTTCCGTTATACGGACAGTGGCGTCGTCTGACCGGTGCGACGAGCAGGGAAAGGGGGGATCAACTACCGGGCGAAAGAGGGGAATTAGGGGAACACGCGGGCGCGGGTGAAGACCGGTGGGCCCGAGTCGGAGTTACGACGTGTAGCGATGGCACGACCCGTAGTGGGGTGCCGTGGTGGCGGTTGCGCGGATGCGGTCAAGGAGGGGACGGACGGAACTGACGGGGCCTCGGGTGAGACTTCGGGCGGGAGAGGTGACGGACAGGCCGGTGATCTCCCGTCCGTCGCGCCATCGGGCCGGGCCCCGACGGCCCGCCCGCCGCCCCGTCAGTACGGGCGCGGGTAGCCGTACCCGTAGGACGGCGGGGCGGGCGGCGGCGGTCCCGGCATGCCGTAGGCGTCGCGGTCGAAGAAGGGGCGGGTGCAGGAACGCATCCACATGCCGACCGGGTCGTACTCGTCGTTCATGGCGACCGTCGACACCGGGAGTCCGTCCGGCACCGCGCCGATGGACTGCTGGACCATCATCCGTACCGAGTCCACCGCCTGCGGCCCGGTGTCGTACAGATCCAGACCGATCGCCAGATACGGGGCGCCGAGGGCGGGTTGCACCCAGGCCCTGCGCAGGGAGCGCACCGCGGGCGTGTGATGGGCGTTCTGCGCGAGGAGCCCGTAGAACTGCGGGATGTCGAGGGCCGGTTCGCTGATCCGCAGGGGGCCGGCGGGGAGCCGGTCGAGGCCGCCGGCGATGCGGCGCAGGTCGAGCCAGGGGATGCCGACGCCGCCGCCGGGGGCGTGCGGATTCAGCCACAGGCCCCAGCGGTCGGGGTAGAGCGCCGAGGCGATCTCGGTACCGGTGACGAGTTCATGGTCGCGGTTCCAGCCGGAGGCGGCGAGTTCGGGCGCCGAGGTCACACAGGGCGCGTAGCCGAGGCCGTCGACCTCCATGTTCCCGTACTGCGCGTCGGGCGCACCGGCGTTCCCCTGCCACAGCAGCATCCAGACCTGGCCGGCGGCGAGGGCGTGCAGCAGCGCCTCATAGGCGTCGTACCGACCCGGGGAGACCTGCGCCAGCATCTGCTCGACCTGCCCGGCCGCCGCCGCTCCCTGATGCGCACCCGCGCTCACGTGGACCGTCCCTCCTTCGGCGGGGCACGTGGGGTGCGCCCGCCCGTCGTCCCCCAGCTTACGAGGGGCCGCGGGTGTAGAAGGGCCGTACGCGCTCCAGCATCCGGTCGGCGACCGGGTCGCCCTGCGCGAGGTCGAGCATCACCAGCTGGACGGGCCAGGGCACCGGCACCGAGCCCAGCGCACGTCCCAGCGCTCCCAACACGGCCTCGCGGGCGGCGTTGTCGTCCGGGAGGACGGTGGTGGTGTCGATCCGTACGCCGACGAAGAGAGCGGGCGTGTCGCCCTCGATGCTGGCCAGAGCACGCCGGGCATCCAGGACAATTCCGACGGAGGAGAACTCCAGGCCCGCCGCGGCGAGGAAGTCCACCGGCTCGTCCTGCCAGTCCGGTTCGAAGATCCGCACCCGGCCACCGGTCGGCCCGGCGTCGTACTCGTCCTGGCCCAGGCGGCACAGTTCGGCCACCGCGGGCGCGGGCAGCGGCGCGCCGACCGTCCCGCCCGGGTTGACCGCGATGCCCAGCTTGGGCGGCAGCCCGCGGGCGAACTCCTGGGCGGGCGCGACGGCGAAGGACATGTGCGGCCCGACGACCCGCTGGAACTCCTGCTCGGAGGTGAAGACGGGGACGTAGGCGGCACCGTCGATGTCGACGGTCGGCAGGTCGAGGCCCGGGGCACCGGGGCCCGCGCTCTCCGGCCCGCCGCCCTTGGGCAACGGCACCCACACCCGGCTGCGGCCCAGCACCTCGACGATGCGGGCCCCCGCGTCGGGGTACCCGACCGACGCCGCGAGGACCTCCTCCAGCTCGTTCGCGGGCCACGCCAGCGGCGGTATCCCCTGCTCCGGAACGTTCATCTCACCCACCTGATCACAACCGCGCTTCCGGCCGACGACCCTAACGGCAGGGGGGCGGGGGGCGGCAAACGGCGGGGGTGCGGCGGGGTGCGTACGGGCCGGCCGGGGCACGAGCGTACGGAGGGGCCGGCAGGACGCGGACCGGGCCGGATGCACAAGGCCCCCCGAGGTCCCCTCACCCGAACCCCACCCTCCCCACCGCCCCCGCCGCCCCCCGGTCGAGCAGGACCGTCCCGGTGATCCCTTCCGGCGGCCGG
>NZ_JCANQV010000084.1:0-22097 GCF_059553635.1 Candidatus Streptomyces philanthi | reverse complement strand
TGGTGCGGGGGCCAGCTCGTCGCGGCCTGCTGCTCCGGTGCCGGCCTGCGGCCCGGCGGCAGCGACCCCACTGCGTACTGCATCCGGTGGCTCTCCGTCTCGTGCGGTCGGCTGGGTGGACGTGCCGCGCGGCGGCCCCGGGGCGCACCGGCCCCCGGCGCGGGCGGAACCGAACGGTACCGCCCCCGGCGCTCGTCGTGTGAACGGCCGGGGGCGGCGGGTGGTGCCCGGGGGGCGGCGTCAGCCGTCGAGTTCCTCGGCGAGGGCGCGCAGCGCGAGCCGGTAGGAGCCGATGCCGAACCCGGCGACCGTGCCGCTGGCGACGGCCGCGAGGACCGAGTTGTGGCGGAACGCCTCACGGGCGTACGGGTTGGAGATGTGCACCTCGACCAGCGGGGCGGTGCGCTGGGCCGCCGCGTCCCGCATGCCGTACGAGTAGTGCGTGAAGGCACCGGGGTTGATGACGACGGGGATCGCGCCGTCCGCCGCCTCGTGCAGCCAGCGGATCATCTCCCCCTCGTCGTTGGTCTCGCGCACCTCGGCGTCCAGGCCCAGCTCCCGGCCGAGCGTGGTGCACACCTCGACCAGCCCGGCGTAGGAGGTGGCGCCGTAGACGTCGGGCTCGCGGGAGCCCAGCCGGCCGAGGTTGGGGCCGTTGAGGACCAGAACACGGCGGGGCGCCGTCCGTCCCTCGTCGCGCCCGGGAGCGTCGGCGCTCATGCGGCGATCTCCGCGTGGGCGGCGAGCAGCATCGCCGGGTCGGGGCTCTCCAGGACGGCGGGCCGGGCCAGCCCGTCGAGGACGATGAAGCGCAGCCGGTCGCCGCGGGACTTCTTGTCGACCTTCATCGTCTCCAGCAGCTTGGGCCACTGGTCGCCGCGGTAGGTCAGCGGCAGGCCGACGGAGGCGAGGACGGCGCGGTGCCGGTCGGCGGTGGCGTCGTCCAGCCGCCCGGCGATCCGGCCGAGTTCGGCGGCGAAGACCATGCCGACGGAGACGGCGGCGCCGTGCCGCCAGCTGTAGCGCTCGTTCTTCTCGATGGCGTGCGCCAGCGTGTGCCCGTAGTTGAGGATCTCCCGGAGCCCGGACTCCTTCAGGTCGGCGGAGACCACCTCGGCCTTGACCCGGATCGCCCGCTCGATCAGCTCGGCGGTGTGCGGGCCGTCGGGGCGGCGGGCCGCCTCCGGGTCCGCCTCGATCAGGTCGAGGATCACCGGGTCGGCGATGAAACCGGCCTTGATGACCTCGGCCAGGCCCGAGACGTAGTCGTGGACCGGCAGCGAGTCGAGGGCGGCGAGGTCGCAGAGCACCCCGGCCGGCGGGTGGAAGGCGCCGACGAGGTTCTTCCCCTCGGCGGTGTTGATGCCGGTCTTGCCGCCGACCGCGGCGTCCACCATGCCCAGCACCGTCGTCGGCACCGCGATCCAGCGGACCCCGCGCAGCCAGGTCGCCGCCACGAAACCGGCGAGGTCCGTGGTGGCGCCGCCGCCCACGCCGACGATCACGTCGCTGCGGGTGAAGCCGCTCTGGCCGAGCGCCTTCCAGCAGTACGCGGCGACCTCGGCGGTCTTGGCCTCCTCGGCGTTCGGCAGCTGGACGGCGATGGCCTCGAAGCCCTGGTCCGCCAGGTCCTCGCGCAGCGCCTGCCCGGTGGCGGCCAGCGCCTCCGGGTGCAGCACCGCGACCCGCTTGGCGCCCGTGCCGACCAGGCCGGCGAGCTCCCCCAGCAGCCGGTGCCCGACGAGTACGTCGTACGGGTCGGTGCCCGCCGTGCCGCCGACCCGGATGCGGGTGACCTGCTCCGTCATGCGTGTTCCTCCCTGCCGGCGGCGCGCGGCTTCGGCCCCGCGCCCTCTTCCGGCTCCAGTGCGTCGAGCACCGCGTCGGTGACCTCCTCGGGGGTCAGCCCCCCGGTGGGGATCACGGCGCGGGCGACCTCGGTGTACAGCGGGCGGCGCTGCTCCATCAGTTCGCGCCAGCGCTGCCGCGGGTTGACCGCGAGCAGCGGGCGGGGCGCGTCCAGGCCGACCCGTTTGACGGCGTCGGCGAGGGCGACGTCCAGGAAGACGACCGGGAGTCCGGTCAGCAGCCTCCGGGTGCCCTCGTCCATGACCGCGCCGCCGCCGAGCGCCAGGACGCCCGGGTGCCCGGTGACGGCGGCGCGCACGGCCTCGCGCTCCAGCGTGCGGAAGTACGCCTCGCCCTCGTCGACGAAGATGTCGGCGATCGGCTTGCCCGCGGTGGCGACGATGTCGTCGTCGGTGTCCCGGTAGGCCACGCCGAGGCGGGCGGCCAGCAGCGCGCCCACGGTCGACTTGCCCGCTCCGGGCGGGCCGACGAGGACGGCGACCGGGGACGTCACTTGATCGCCAGGTTGTCGAGGAAGGCGCGCACGTTGCGGCGCGTCTCGGGCACGCTGTCGCCGCCGAACTTCTCCAGCACGGCGTCCGCGAGGACGAGGGCGACCATCGCCTCGGCGACGATCCCGGCGGCGGGGACGGCGCAGACGTCGGAGCGCTGGTGGTGGGCCTGGGCGGCCTCGCCGGTGGTGACGTCGACGGTCGCCAGCGCCCGCGGCACCGTCGCGATCGGCTTCATCGCGGCACGCACGCGCAGCAGTTCACCGGTGGTCAGACCGCCCTCGGTGCCGCCGGAGCGGCCGGAGGCGCGCCTGATGCCGTCGTCGGTGGCGAGGATCTCGTCGTGCGCCTGCGAGCCCGGCACCCGCGCCAGGTCGAAGCCGTCGCCGACCTCGACGCCCTTGATGGCCTGGATGCCCATCAGCGCGGCGGCCAGCCGCGCGTCCAGCCGCCGGTCCCAGTGGACGTGGGAGCCCAGGCCGACCGGCACGCCGTAGGCCAGGACCTCGACGACGCCGCCGAGGGTGTCGCCGTCCTTGTGGGCCTTGTCGATCTCCTCGACCATCGCCCGGCTCGCGTCCGGGTCGAGGCAGCGCACCGGGTCGGCGTCCAGCTTCCCGGTGTCGGAGGGGACGGGCAGGACGCCGCGGGGCGCCTTGGCCGCGGCCAGTTCGACGACGTGCGAGACGATCTCGATGCCGGCCGCTTCCTTGAGGAAGGAGCGGGCCACGGTGCCGAGCGCGACCCGGGCCGCGGTCTCGCGTGCGGAGGCGCGCTCCAGGACGGGGCGGGCCTCGTCGAAGCCGTACTTCTGCATGCCGGCGAGGTCGGCGTGGCCGGGGCGGGGGCGGGTCAGCGGCGCGTTGCGCGCCAGCTCGGCGAGTTCGGCCTCGTCGACCGGGTCGGCCGCCATGACCTTCTCCCACTTGGGCCACTCGGTGTTGCCGACCATCACGGCCACCGGGGAGCCCAGCGTCCGGCCGTGCCGTACGCCGCCGAGGAAGGTGACCTCGTCGCGCTCGAACTTCATCCGCGCACCGCGGCCGTAGCCCAGCCGCCGCCTGGCCAGCGCGTCCGCCACCATCTCCGTGGTGATCGGGACGCCGGCCGGGAGGCCCTCCAGCGTCGCCACGAGTGCGGGGCCGTGGGACTCCCCGGCCGTCAGCCAGCGCAACCTGCTCAACGGTGCTCCTCAAGTACTGCCTACTGCGCGTACGGTCTTCCCCACGATCCTCCCACGTCACGGGAGACGGAGGGCGCCACGTCCGGGGAGCGGACGGCGTGCGGCAGCGGCTCAGCGGGCGGCGAGGGCGGCCTCGCCCGCCGCGCGCATCGCGGCGAGCGGCGCCGGGGAGCGCCCGGTCATCAGCTCCACCTGGAGCACGGCCTGGTGGACCAGGAGGTCCAGGCCGCCGACGACGGCTCCGCCGCGCCCGGACCAGGCGGCGGCGAGCGGCGTCGGCCACGGGTCGTAGAGCACGTCGAAGAGGGTGCCCGGGGCGTCGGGGACCTCCGCGGCCAGCGCGTCGGCGGCGCCCGCCGGGGTGGTGGCGACGACCAGCGGCGCCCGCAGGGCGTCGGCGGCGTCCTCCCAGGGCGCGGTGCGGACGGTGACGCCCAGCCGCTCGCCCCAGCCGCGCATCTCGGCGGCCCGTGCCGCGCTGCGGACGTACGCGGTGACCTCGCCGGAGCAGATCCGCGCGAGGGCGGCGAGGGCGGAGGAGGCGGTGGCGCCGGCGCCGAGGACGGCGGCCCGTTCGACGTGCTCGACGCCGCGTTCGCTCAGCGCGGCGAGCATGCCGGGGATGTCGGTGTTGTGGCCGTGGCGCCGCCCGTCGGCGCCGAACACGACGGTGTTGACCGCCTCCACCGCGCGGGCGGTGGCGCTGACGCCGTCGAGCAGCGGGATCACGGCGCGTTTGAGCGGCATGGTCAGCGACAGCCCGGCCCAGGTGGCGTCCAGCCCCGCGAGGAAGCCGGGCAGCGCGGCCTCGTCGACCTCGTGGCGGTCGTACTCCCAGTCGCGCAGCCCGAGCGCGTCATAGGCGGCGCGGTGCAGCACCGGGGAGAGGGAGTGCGCGATCGGCGATCCCAGGACGGCGGCTTTCCTCGCGGGGACGGGCATGTCTTCAGTTTTCCTTCTGTGCTCTCTGCCGCTCGTTGAACTTGTCCACGAGCTTTTCGTGGTCGTCGTAATTCGTGGTGAAGTCGGTCTTCTTCCCGTCTATGGAGATGAAATACAGCCACTTCTGCGAATCGTCCGGGTCGATCGACGCCTTGAGCGCGTCGGCCCCCGGATTCCCGATCGGGCCGGGCGGCAGACCGGGATGGTGATAGGTGTTGTAGGCGTCCTTGTTGCTGCGGATCTCGCCGGTGCCGATGTTTATCTTGCTCTGGTTCTTCAGGTAGTTGTACGTCGAGTCGAACTCAAGCTTCCCGTTCGTGTCGGTGTTGCCCGGCGCGAGACGGTTGTAGACGACGGCGGCCATCTTCCGGAAGTCGTCGTGGGTCAGCCCCTCGGCCTGGGTGAGGCTGGCGACGGTGACCAGCTGCAACGGCGACTTGAGGTGGAGCTTGGCGGCGTTGTCCGCGAGGTCGTACTTGGCGTACTCCTGGTTGGCGCGGGCCACCATCTGCTTGAGGACGTCCTGTGGCTTCGCGCGCTCGCCGACGCTGTACGTCGACGGGTAGAGGAATCCCTCCAGCGGGTCCTTGATGTCGGCGGAGTCGTTCGCCCAGGAGGGCAGTCCGAGTTTTCCGGCGTCCTTGCGGGCGATGGTTTTCGTGGTGCCCGACGGGAGGTGGAGTTTCTTGTCGATGAGTTCGTAGACCGCGACGGCGCGCAGTCCTTCGCTGACGGTGAGGCCGTTGCGGCTCGCGGGGTCCAGCATCATTCTGACGGCCGCGGCCGCGGACATCTTCTTGTGCAGCGAATAGGCGCCGGCCTGGAGGTTCTTCTCCCCGGCGGCCTTGGTGAAGGCGTCGACGCTCTTGACGACGCCCTCGCGCTTGAGGATCTGGCCCATCTTCTGGACGGGTGAGCCGTCCGGGATGTCGACCTGGACACTGCCGCTGCCGTCGCCCTCGAAGTCGGGCGGGGAGCCGAAGCGGCTCATGAGGAAGTCGTAGCCGAAGTAGCCGACGGTGCCGACGCCCCCGACGAGCACGGCGGTGACGACGAGGCAGGCGCGGCCGCTGTGGCGCTTGTTCTTCCTGCCCTTCTTGCCGCGGCGTTCACGGGCGGCGCGGCGGCCCTCGCGCGGCTCGTCACCGTCGTCGTCGGCGGCCCTGTCGGACGTGCCGTCGGAGAAGAAGGCGTGGTCCGCTTCGGGGTCGGGGGTCCGCTCCGGTTCCGGGGCGTACACCCGCGGTTCCGGGTCGGGGGCGGCGCGCCAGTCGTCCCCGGCGACATCCTGCTGCCGCGGCGCTCCGTCGTGCGGGACCTGGTGCTGGGGGACGCCGTGCGGGTCCTGGTACGGGGGGACGCCGTGCGGGCCCTGCGGCATCTGCTGCTGGTGGTACGGGTCCTGCGGGACCTGGTGCGGGTCCTGCGGTGCCTGGTGCGGCTGCTGCGGGTAGCCGCCCTGATTGCCGTAGGGGTCGTGCCCCGCCGTGCCGTAGGGGTCCGCGGGCTGCTGCGCGTACGGGTCGTACGGCTGCTGCCCGCCGTGCGCGCCGTCCCAGCCCCCGCCGCCGTAGGGCTGCGGGTGGGGGACGGGCTGCTGCCCGTCCCACTGGGGCTGCTGCCCGTGGCCTCCGTAGGGCCCCTGCTCTCCGTAGAGCGGGTCCTGCGGATGCCACGGTTCGGAGCCGTAGCCCCGGCCATACTCGGTCATCGATCCCCTAGAGCCGAGAGGCGGTGCGCTCCCGGTGTGCGCGCTTGCTGTTCGGACCCGCCTCTGCTTGCACGTGCGGTTGTTCGAACCGCGGCCGCATTCGGCGGCACGTTACCGTACCGCGATCAGATGACCACTTCGACGCACTCACCAGGGGGGTTCCCGGACACCCGTTCGGTCTCCAGGGCGCTCTGGAGGATCACCACGGCGGCCGCCTGGTCGACGACCGAGCGGCCCTTCTTGCTCCGCACGCCGGAGGCCCGCAGCCCCTGGGCGGCGGTGACGGTCGTCATCCGCTCGTCGACGAGCCGGACGGCCACGGGCGCGATGTCCGCCGCCATCCGCCGGGCGAACTCCCGTACCTTGGCCGCGGCCGGCCCCTCTCCCCCGTTGAGGGAGCGGGGCAGGCCGACCACGACCTCCAGCGGTTCGTACTCCTCGACGATCGCCCTCAGCCGCCGGTGCGCCGCCGGGACGTCACGTCCCGGCACCGTCTCGACGGGGGTGGCGAGGATGCCGTCGGGGTCGCACGAGGCGACCCCGATGCGGGCGTCCCCGACGTCCACCGCGATGCGCCGTCCGCGTCGCACACCACTCACCCGGCTCAGGCCGCCTCGGCGACGAGCCGCTCGACGGCCGCCAGGGCCTCGGGCACGGCCGCCGCGTTCTGGCCGCCGCCCTGGGCGACGTCCGGCTTGCCGCCGCCCCCGCCGCCCAGCGTCTTGGCGGCCGCGCGGACCAGGTCACCGGCCTTGATGCCGCGTTCGCGGGCCGCCTCGTTGGTGGCGACGACGGTCACCGGGCGGCCGTTGGCCACCGTGAACAGGGCGACGACGGCGGCGCGGTCACCGGGGATGCGGCCGCGCACGTCGAGGACCAGCTTGCGCAGGTCGTCGCCGGAGGTGCCGTCCTGGACCTGGGCGGCGACCAGTGCCGTGCCGTGGATGTCCTTGGCGTCGGCGGCGAGCCCGGCCGCGGCCTGGAGGACCTTCTCGGCGCGGTACTTCTCGATCTCCTTCTCGGCGTCCTTCAGCTTGGCCAGGACACCGGAGATCTTCTCGGGCAGCTCTTCGGGGCGGCCCTTGACCAGCTCGGTCAGCTGCGAGACGACGGTGTGCTCCCGGGCGAGGAACTTGTAGGCGTCCACGCCGACCAGCGCCTCGACGCGGCGCACGCCGGAGCCGATGGACGACTCGCCGAGCAGCTTCACCAGGCCGAGCTGGGCGGTGTTGTGGACGTGCGTACCGCCGCACAGTTCCTTGGAGAAGTCGCCGATGGTCACCACGCGGACCCGGTCGCCGTACTTCTCGCCGAACTCGGCGATGGCGCCCTGCTTCTTGGCGTCCTCCATGCTCATGACCTCGGCGTGCACGTCGAGTTCGCGGGCGAGCACCTCGTTGATCTTCTGCTCGACGTCCGTGAGGACGGCGCCGGGCACCGCGGACGGCGAACCGAAGTCGAAGCGGAAGCGGCCCGGGGAGTTCTCCGAACCGGCCTGGGCCGCGGTGGGGCCCAGGGCGTCGCGCAGCGCCTGGTGGGTGAGGTGGGTGGCGCTGTGGGCGCGGGCGATGGCGCGGCGGCGGGTGACGTCGATGGCGGCGTGGGCGCCGGCGCCGACCACCACCTCGCCGACCTGGACGACGCCCTTGTGCACCGTGACGCCGGGGACCGGCTTCTGGACGTCGCGGACCTCGACGACGGCGCCGGAGTCCAGCTTGATCCGGCCGGTGTCGGCGAGCTGGCCGCCGCCCTCGGCGTAGAAGGGGGTGCGGTCGAGGACGATCTCGATCTCGTCGCCCTCGTGGGCCGCGGGCGAGGGCACGCCGCCGACGAGCAGGCCGACGACGGTGGCCTCGCCCTCGGTGTCGCGGTAGCCGGTGAACTCGGTGGCGCCGGAGGTGTCGGCGACCTCGCGGTAGGCGGAGAGGTCGGCGTGGCCGTGCTTCTTGGCCTGGGCGTCGGCCTTGGCGCGCTCGCGCTGCTCCTTCATCAGCCGGCGGAAGCCGTCCTCGTCCACGGAGAGGCCCTGCTCCGCGGCCATCTCCAGGGTGAGGTCGATGGGGAAGCCCCAGGTGTCGTGGAGCAGGAACGCCTTGTCGCCGGCGAGGACCGTGCCGCCGGCGGCCTTGGTGTCGGCGACGGCGGTGTCGAGGATGTTGGTGCCGGCCTTGAGGGTCTTGAGGAACGCGGCCTCCTCGGCGAGTGCCACGGTCTCGATGCGGCGGCGGTCCTCCAGCAGCTCGGGGTACTGCTGGCCCATCGTGCGGATGACGACGTCGAGCAGTTCGCCGACGACCGGGCCGGTGGCGCCCAGCAGCCGCATGTTGCGGATGGCGCGGCGCATGATGCGGCGCAGGACGTAGCCGCGGCCCTCGTTGCCGGGGGTGACGCCGTCGCCGATGAGCATCGTGGAGGTGCGCATGTGGTCGGCGACCACGCGCAGCGAGACGTCCGAGTGGTCGGCGGCGCCGTAGCGGACGCCGGTCAGCTCGGTGGCCTTGTCGATGACGACGCGCAGGGTGTCGGTCTCGTACATGTTGTGCACGCCCTGGAGGATCATCGCCAGGCGTTCCAGGCCGAGGCCGGTGTCGATGTTCTTGCTGGGCAGCTCGCCGAGGATCTCGAAGTCCTCCTTGCCGATGCCGGCGCCCCGCTCGTACTGCATGAAGACGAGGTTCCAGATCTCGACGTACCGCTCGTCGTTGACGGCCGGGCCGCCCTCGATCCCGAACTCCGGGCCGCGGTCGTAGTTGATCTCGGAGCAGGGGCCGCAGGGGCCCGGGACGCCCATCGACCAGTAGTTCTCCTTCTTGCCCAGGCGCTGGATGCGCTCCTTGGGCACCCCGACGACCTCGTGCCAGATGCGCTCGGCCTCGTCGTCGTCGAGGTAGACGGTGATCCACAGGCGCTCGGGGTCGAGGCCGTAGCCGCCGTCGGCCCGGGAGCCGGTCAGCAGCTCCCAGGCGTACTTGATGGCGCCTTCCTTGAAGTAGTCGCCGAAGGAGAAGTTGCCGCACATCTGGAAGAACGTGCCGTGCCGGGTGGTCTTGCCGACCTCTTCGATGTCCGGGGTGCGGACGCACTTCTGCACGCTGGTGGCGGTCTCGAAGGGGGGCTTGACCTCGCCGAGGAAGTACGGCTTGAAGGGCACCATGCCCGCGGGGACCAGCAGCAGCGTCGGGTCGTCCGCGATGAGCGACGCCGACGGCACGACGGTGTGCCCGCGCTCCTCGAAGAAGCGCAGCCAGCGGCGGCGGATTTCGGCCGACTCCATCAGTGGTCCTCGTTTCGGTTCGGCCCGGTTGCCCGGGAGGTGCGGATCGGGGTGGTCGGGTGCGGTGCGAGCGCCGGGCGGCGCTGCGCGGGCAGCTCACGGGGCTGGTCCGGGTCCGTGGCCAGGCCCAGCGCCTCGTGGAGCTGTACCTCACGGTCCGCCATTCCGTCGCGTACGTCCAGCGCAAATCGGCGCAGCCGGTGGCCGGCCTCGACGGCGCGGTCCGCGGCCTGCGCGGCGAGACTCTCGGGGGTCAGGCTGCGGAGCTTGCGCTGGACCTTGTGCGTGGCCCACACGCCGGCGGCGGCGCCGGTGGTGAACCAGAAAGCGCGGCGGAACATCGCGGTGATCAGTCCTTGGTGCGACGGGTGCGGCGCCCGCCACGGCGGGCGGAGGGGAGGGTACGGCCGGTGACGACGGTGCGCGGGGGCTCCGGTGCGGCCTTCTTGCCGATGGCGCGGCGCACGCCGTAGCCGAACGCGGCGACCTTGACCAGGGGGCCGCCGAAGGCGGAGGAGACGGTCGAGGAGAGCGCCGAGGCGTTGGCGGTGACCTCCTGGACGTCGGCGGTGATGGCGTCGACGCGGGCGAGCTGGCTGTGCGCGGAGCGGACGGTGTCCGAGGCGTCGGCGAGCAGCGGGACGGCCCGTTCGGTGACCTCGGCCACCAGCTTGGTCGTCGCCCTGAGCGTCTGCGCGAGCCTCACCAGCACGAGGGCGAGGAACGACACGAGGATCGCCCAGAAGACGGCGACGAGGATCCCGGCCACCTCTCCACCGGACACGTTGGCACCACTCTCCGACTGGTTTTGGGGGTGTCCGTCCTGCTCGAACGGCACCGTCGACCTTATCGCGCCGTGACGGTGCGTCCGCACCGCGGCCGGGGGCGCGCGGGCGGGAGGGGCGCAAGACGCGCCCGCCGCCTCCCCCTCCGCGGACGGCGGGGAGACGGCGGGCGGAGCGCGCTGCTACCGGGCGGGTACTAGCGGGCGTAGTACTCGACGACGAGCTGCTCGTCGCAGATCACCGGGATCTCCTTGCGGTTGGGGTCCCGGTCCAGGCGGAACGCCAGCGCCTGGAGGTTGACCTCCAGGTAGCGGGGGATCTCACCGTCGGGGGCGTAGCCGCCCTCGCGCGCGACCTGGAAGGGGTGCTTGTCGCGGCTGCGCTCGCGGACCATCACCACGTCGCCGGGGCGGACGCGGAAGGACGGCTTGTCCACCTTGCGGTCGTTGACCGAGATGTGGCCGTGGACGACCATCTGGCGGGCCTGGTAGATGGTGCGGGCCAGGCCGGCCCGCAGGACGAGCGCGTCCAGACGGCGCTCAAGCTCGACGATCAGCGCTTCGCCGGTCTTGCCCTCGACCTTCCGAGCGCGGTCGTAGGCACGCACCATCTGGCGCTCGCTGATGTCGTACTGAGCGCGCAGACGCTGCTTCTCCAGCAGACGGACCTTGTAGTCACTGTTCTGCTTCCGGCCACGGCCGTGCTCGCCGGGCGGGTAGGGACGGGCCTCGAAGTACTTGACGGCCTTCGGCGTCAGCGCGATGCCGAGGGCGCGCGACTTCTTGACCTTGGGACGCGACTGGTTCACGTGGAACGAACCTCCATGTAAGTTAGGTGAGGCTTACCTTACCGCGAGGAGAACGCATGTCTCGACCTGGGATCCCCCTGCCCGGCGCCGGTCACAGCGCCGGGACGGGTCAGCCGCGTCCCATGGAAGACGTCCGGCGCCCCACCGCCGCCGAACGTGTACGAACCCTCGTCGAGTCCCATGGTATGGGCTCGCTCGCCGTCCCAGGAATCGAGGACCCCGACGACAGCGGGCTCTCCGACCCCGTCTGCCGCAGCGTGACCAGCGCCGGAGACGTGCTGTTGCTGGCCCCCGGCGGCTGTGCGGCCGCCCGCGCCGCCTCCCACGCCCAGGACGACGAGCTCACCGCCGTGATGGAGATCACGGACGTCGCGCCGGTCGCGGTGCCCCACCGCATCCGCGGACGGGCATGGATCGCCGGCTGGCTCACCCCCGTCCCCGACGAGGAACGCGCCCGCGCGGCCGTCCTCCTCGCCGAGCGCCACCCCGTCGGCGAGCTCCTCGGCATCGGCGACGCGCTGCGCCCCGGCGCGGACGGCTCACGCGCCGCCTGGGCGCTGCTGCGCCTGGAGGTCGGCGAGTGCACCGTGGACGACCTGTGGGGCGCCGAGACCGTCGAGCCCGACGAGTTCGCCGCGGCCTCGCCCGACCCGCTGGTGGCCCACGAGGCCGAACTGCTCCAGCATCTGCACGCCGCCCACTCCGAGCAGGTGCGCGGACTGTGCGCGCTGCTGGGCGAGCGGGCGCCGGGCGGCTGCGCCGGCCCCGCCGGGGCCGTGCCCGTGGGCCTGGACCGCTTCGGGCTGCGGGTCCGCTTCAGCGCCCCCGGCGCCCACCCGTTCGACGCCCGGTTCGACTTCCCCGAGCCGGTGCGCGACGTCGCCGGGCTGCGCCGGGCGATGCACGTCCTCTTCGAGGCCGCCGGGAACTGACCCGGTGCCGCCCCGACGCGGGCCTCACTCCCCCGTGCCGCCGCGCAGTCTGCCCCGCACCCGGTCGGCGACCTCGGCGTAGCGCGCCTCCGCGCCGTGCCGGGTCGGTGTGTAGTACCGCTTGCCGTGCACGGTGTCCGGCGCGTACTGCTGGGCCGCGATACCGCCCGGCAGATCGTGCGGGTACTGGTAGCCGCGGCCGTGGCCGAGCTTCTCGGCGCCCTTGTAGTGGCCGTCGCGCAGATGCGCCGGGACCGGCCCGGCCAGCCCCGCGCGGACGTCGGCGAGCGCGGCGTCGATCGCCGTGTAGGCCGCGTTCGACTTCGGCGCCAGGGCGAGCGCGATGGTGGCCTGGCTGAGCGTGATCCGCGCCTCCGGGAACCCGATCAGCGCGACGGCCTGCGCGGCGGCCACCGCCGTCTGCAACGCCGTCGGGTCGGCGAGACCGATGTCCTCACTCGCCGAGATCATCAGCCGGCGGGCGATGAACCGCGGGTCCTCCCCCGCCTCGATCATGCGCGCCAGGTAGTGCAGCGCCGCGTCCACGTCCGAGCCCCGGATCGACTTGATCAGCGCGCTGGCCACGTCGTAGTGCTGGTCGCCGTCGCGGTCGTACTTGACCGCGGCCCGGTCGACGGAGTCCTCCAGCGTCGCCAGGGTGATGGCCGGCTCGCCCTTGGCCAGGGCGGAACCGGCGCCCGCCTCCAGGGCCGTCAGCGCCCGGCGCGCGTCCCCGCCCGCGATCCGCAGCAGATGCGCCTCGGTGTCCTCGGGCAGGGTGACCGCGCCGCCCAGGCCCCGCTCGTCCGTCAGCGCCCGGCGCAGCAGCCCGCGCAGATCGTCGTCGGTCAGCGGCTCCAGCGTCAGCAGCAGCGAACGCGACAGCAGCGGGGAGATCACCGAGAAGTACGGGTTCTCCGTCGTCGCGGCGATCAGGGTGACCCAGCGGTTCTCGACGGCGGGCAGCAGCGAGTCCTGCTGCGCCTTGCTGAAGCGGTGGATCTCGTCCAGGAAGAGAACGGTCTCCTTGCCGTACCCGCCCGAGGCGCGGCGGGCGCCGTCGATGACGGAGCGGACCTCCTTGACGCCCGCGGTGATCGCCGACAGCTCCACGAAGCGCTTGTTCGTCGCCCGGCTGACGACATGGGCGAGGGTCGTCTTGCCGATACCGGGCGGCCCCCACAGGAAGACCGAGGACGGGCCCGCGGGACCGCCGCCGCCCTCGCCGACGAGCCGGCGCAGCGGCGACCCGGGCTTGAGGAGATGCCGCTGGCCCACGACCTCGTCAAGGGTGCGCGGACGCATCCGTACGGCGAGCGGGGACCGCGCGGGGTCCTTCTCCTGGCGGTCTTCGGCGGCTGCGGTGAACAGATCGGGCTCCACACGACGAGCCTATGCCACCCCACCGACAGCGCGGCCCCGTCCCGGAGCGGGACGGGGCCGTCACAGGGCGGCGTGGCCTCAGAGCAGCGAGCTCCAGTAGGACCACCAACGGGTGAGGATGAGCAGCCCGATCACGCCGTACCAGAGCACCGGCACCACCCAGTGGAACTCCAGCACCGGCCCGCGCGCCTTCTCCGGCAGCGGGATGATCCCGTGCCGGATGTTGTGGACGGTGGTGTACCAGAACATCAGGAGGGTGGCGCACCAGGTGAGGGTGCACCACAGGCACAGCGAGTTGATCGTGTAGAGCGTCTGGGTCATCAGCCACATGCAGAACACCGTGCCCAGCAACGAGCCGATGTTGAGGCCGGCCCAGAACCAGCGGCGGTAGCGGGCGCCCGCCAGCAGGCCGACGCCGATCGCGACGACCACCGGGAAGGCGACGAGCCCGGCCAGCGGGTTCGGGAAGCCGAAGACCTCGGCCTGCGCGCTCTGCATGACGGTGCCGCAGGAGATGATCGGGTTGAAGCTGCACGCGGGGACGAAACTCGGGTCCTTGAGCAGCTCGATCTTGTCGAGGGTGATGACCCAGGACGCCAGGATGCCCAGCGCGCCCGTGATGATCAGGAGCCAGGCGAGGCCGCGGCCCGCCCCGATGGTGCCCCGGCCGCCGTCGCGGTCGCCGTCGATGGACACGTCGTCAAGCGCTGTCGTCGTCATATCGCCGTTTCCGTCGATCCCATGGGTGGTCGGGCAGGACGCGGGCCCGCGGGCGGCGGCCGCGTCCTTCATTGTGCCCCAACCGGGTGGCGGACCACCCTGCCGCGACCACCCCGCCCCGGATGAACGGCACCCCCGCGCCTTGACGTCCCCCGGTACGCGGCGGGGCCCGGAAGGCGCGCACGCGCCCCCGGGCCCCGCCGTGGTCCCAAGAACTCAGCCCAGCGCCCGCCGGACCTCCTCGACCACCGCGTCCAGCGCCACCGGCCGCTGCTCGCCGCTCTGAAGGTCCTTGAGCTGCACCACGCCCTCGGCCAGGTCCCGCTCACCGGCGACGAGCGCCAGCCGCGCCCCGGAGCGGTTCGCCGACTTCATGGCGTTCTTCAGGCCCTTGCCGCCGAACGCGAAGTCGGTGGCCACGCCCGCCCGGCGCAGCGCGGTGACCGCGTCGAACAGGGCCCTGCGGGCCTCCTCGCCCAGCGGCACCGCGTACACCGCCGTTGCGGGCGGGATGTCGAGGGTGATGCCCTCGGCCTCCAGCGCCAGCACGGTCCGGTCGACGCCCAGCGCCCAGCCGACGGACGGCAGCGCGGGGCCGCCGATCATCTCGGACAGCCCGTCGTAGCGGCCGCCGCCGCCGACCGCGGACTGCGCGCCGAGGCCGTCGTGGACGAACTCGAAGGTGGTACGGGTGTAGTAGTCCAGCCCGCGGACCAGCTTGGGGTCGTCCTCGTAGGCCACGCCCGCCGCGGTCAGCAGCTCGCGCACCTGCTCGTGGTACGTCTTGCACGCCTCGCACAGGTGGTCGCGCAGCAGCGGCGCGCCCGTCAGCTGCTTCTGCACCGACTCCCGCTTGTCGTCCAGCACCCGCAGCGGGTTGATGTCGACGCGGCGGCGGGTGTCCTCGTCGAGGTCGAGGCCGCGCAGGAAGTCCTGGAGGGCGGCGCGGTAGGCGGGGCGGCACTCCCGGTCGCCGAGCGAGTTGAGCAGCAGCCGGAAGTCCTTCAGGCCGAGCGAGCGGTACGCGTCGGCGGCCAGGATGATCAGCTCGGCGTCGAGCGCCGGGTCCTCGGCGCCGACGGCTTCCGCGCCGACCTGCGAGAAGTGGCGGTAGCGGCCCTTCTGCGGGCGCTCGTAGCGGTAGTACGAGCCGGAGTACCAGAGCTTGACGGGGAGGTTGCCCGCCTTGTGGAGGTTGGCCTCCAGCGCGGCGCGCAGCACGGAGGCGGTGCCCTCGGGGCGCAGCGCGAGCCGGTCGCCGCCGCGGGTCTCGAAGGCGTACATCTCCTTGGTGACGATGTCGGTGGACTCACCGACACCGCGGGCGAACAGCTCGACGTTCTCGAAACCGGGCGTCTCGACGTAGCCGTAACCGGAGCGCCGCAGCGGCGCGGCGATCGCCTCGCGCACCGCCAGGTAGACGGCGGACTGCGGCGGGATCAGGTCGTACGTGCCCTTGGGGGCCTTGAAGGTGCTCACGGAAGGTTTCGTCACATTCCTCGTCGTGGAGCGGCCGTGGTGCCGTCTCCGAGGCCGGCGGCCACCTCCCGCAGGAACGGGTTGGTGGCGCGCTCGCGGCCGATGGTGGTCTGGGGGCCGTGGCCGGACAGGACGACGGTCGAGTCCTCCAGGGGCAGGCACACACGTGCCAGCGAACGGAGGATCTCGGCGTGGTCGCCGCCCGGCAGGTCGGTGCGTCCGATGGAGCCGGCGAACAGCAGGTCGCCCGTGAAGAGGACCGGCGGGATGTCGGCCTGCTCGGGGAGCCTGAACGTCACCGACCCCTTGGTATGGCCCGGGGCGTGCGCGACGGAGAACTCCATCCCGGCCAGGCGCAGCACGCTGCCGTCGGTGAGTTCCTTGACGTCGTCCGGCTCCCCCACCGCCAGCTCGCCCATGATCCGCTGTCCGAGGGCGCGGCCGAGGCCCTTCTCCGGGTCGCTCATCATGGGCCGGTCCCCGGGGTGGATCCACGCCGGGACGTCGTGGGCACCGCACACCGGGACGACGGAGGCGACATGGTCGACATGGCCGTGGGTGAGAACGACCGCCACGGGCTTGAGCCGGTGCTTCCTGACCGTCTCCTCGACGCCCTGGGCCGCCTGGTGGCCGGGGTCGACGATGACGCACTCCTCGCCCGGGGCGGGGGCGACCAGGTAGCAGTTGGTCCCCCAGGCCCCGGCCGGGAACCCGGCAATCAGCACGTTCGTCCTTAAAGGTCGGTGGGGCGGCGGCGCGGCGGTAGGGCCCGCGGGGCCGCTCCGGGAACATCTGGGCAGCTCCAGAGCCTACCGGCGCCCCTCCCGCGGGGGCCAACCCGTTACGGTACGGCCACGCACAGCAGACCCTTGTGCAGTACGCCCGAGCGCAGGACGAAGGAGACGACCGGTGGCCAGCAGCGATCAGCGGCGGCGGCAGCTCGCCCGGGAGCGGTTCGAGCGCCAGGAGAAACGCCGGGAGGCGGCCCGCCGGAAGACCAAGCGCCGCAACGCCGTCGTCGCCTCCGCCCTGGCGGTGGCCCTCGCCGCGGGCGCCGCGGCCTACGCCTCGGGCGCCCTCGTCGGCGGCCCGGACACCGACGACCGGTCGGCGGCCCGGCCCGCCGACCCGTGCCGCTCCCCCGCCCCGGGTGAGCCGTCGAAGAAGACCTGGCCGAAGGAGCCGCGGATGACCGTCGACACCTCGGCGTCCCACACCGCGAAGCTCAGCACCACCTGCGGCGAGATCGACATGAAGCTCGACGCCGCCAAGGCCCCGCACACGGTGAACTCGTTCGCGTTCCTCGCCGGGCAGCACTACTTCGACCACAGCAGGTGCCACCGCCTGGTCGACGAGGGCCTCCACATCCTCCAGTGCGGGGACCCGACCGGCACGGGAACGGGCACACCCGGCTACACGATCCCGGACGAGAACCTCAAGGACCCGCGGCTCAAGGGCGGCGTCTACCCGGCCGGCACGGTCGCGATGGCCAACCGCTACCAGGGCACCGACAAGACCCGGAACTCCGGCGGCGCCCAGTTCTTCCTCGTCTACGAGGACAGCAGGCTGCCCCCGGACTACACGCCGTTCGGGAGGATCACCGGCGGCATGGACGTCCTCAAGAAGATCGCCGCGGCCGGTTCGTCGCCCGACCCGTCGACCGGCAACACGGCGCCGAACGCCACCGTCGTGATCGACCGGGCGAAGGTGACCGCCTCGTGACCGGGCGGGCGGCAGGCGCGTCACCTCGTGCGATCCGTGGAAATCGGGTCGCGCTGGATGCGGACAGCCGACCGCCCGTCGCCTAGATTGGCGTTGGGTAGGGTGCCTGCTCCGACGGCCGCCACCCGCACCCACCTGCTGGACGGGCCGTCGGAACCGGACGGGGCTCGGCCCCGCCGGACAGAAACTGTGGACGATGCCGGGGCCGCACGCCCGTCGGCATCATGTGGAGGAGGCGCTGTGAGCAGCGACCCATGGGGCCGCGTCGACGAGACGGGGACCGTGTACGTGCGTACCGCCGACGGCGAGAAGGTCGTCGGATCGTGGCAGGCGGGATCCCCCGAGGAGGCTCTCGCCTACTTCGAGCGCAAGTATGAGGGCCTGGTCGTCGAAATCGGCCTCCTCGAACGCCGGGTCAGGACCACCGACCTGTCGGCGAAGGACGCCATGACCGCCATCGGGCACCTGCGGGAGCAGGTCGACGCGCACCACGCGGTGGGCGACCTCGACGCGCTGCGCAAGCGGCTCGACGCGCTCGTCGCCGGCGTCGACTCCCGCCGCGAGGAGCGCAAGGCGCAGAAGGCGCGGCAGAGCGACGAGGCGAAGCGGGCCAAGGAGGAACTGGTCGCCGAGGCCGAGCAGTTGGCGGCCAGCGAGCAGTGGCGGGCCGCCGGTGAGCGGCTGCGCGCCCTGGTCGACACCTGGAAGGGCCTGCCGCGGCTGGACCGCAAAACGGACGACGAGCTGTGGCACCGCTTCTCGCACGCCCGCTCGGCGTTCTCCAAGCGGCGCAAGGCGCACTTCGCCGCGCTGGACGCGCAGCGCGAGGAGTCGCGGCGCGTCAAGGAGAAGCTGGTCGCCGAGGCACAGGCGCTGTCGCGGTCGACGGACTGGGGGGCCACCGCGGCCCGTTACCGCGAGCTGATGGCCGACTGGAAGGCCGCGGGCCGCGCCCAGCGCGAGCACGAGGACGATCTGTGGAACCGTTTCCGCGGCGCCCAGGACGTGTTCTTCCAGGCGCGCAGCGAGGTGTTCGCCGAGCGTGACGCGGAGCAGCGGGAGAACCTGACGCTCAAGGAGGAGCTGGCCGCCGAGGCCGAGAAGCTGCTCCCGGTGTCGGACCTGCGGGCCGCGCGGGCCGCGTTCCGTTCGATCAACGAGCGGTGGGAGGCCATCGGCCATGTGCCGCGGGACGCCCGCCCGAAGATCGAGGGGCGGATGCACGCCGTGGAGCGCGCCATCCAGGAGGCCGAGGAGGCCGAGTGGCGGCGGACGAACCCGGAGGCGCGGGCCCGCGCCGCGGGTCTGACCGGCCAGCTCCAGGACGCCGTCGACAAGCTCCGGTCGGAGATCGACGCCGCGCGGGCGGCCGGCAACACCGCCAAGGCCGACAAGCTCGGCCGGGAGCTGGAGGGCCGCAAGGCGCTGCTGGACCAGGCGCTCAAGGGCCTGGAGGAGTTCGGCGGCTGAGCCGGGCACCGGGCACGAAGGGGGCGGCCCCGGTACGGATCCCGTACCGGGGCCGCCCCCTTTCTCACTGCCGTCGTGTCAGGGCCGGCGCGCCGACGTCACGCGGTACACGTCGTAGACGCCCTCGACGCCGCGGACCGCCTTCAGGACGTGCCCCAGATGCTTGGGGTCGCCCATCTCGAAGGTGAAGCGGGAGGTGGCGACGCGGTCGCGGGAGGTCTGCACGGCCGCGGAGAGGATGTTGACGTGCTGGTCGGACAGGACGCGGGTGACGTCCGACAGCAGCCGCGAGCGGTCCAGCGCCTCCACCTGGATGGCGACGAGGAACACCGACGACTGGGTCGGCGCCCACTCGACCTCCAGGATGCGTTCCGGCTGCTTCGACAGCGAGTCCACGTTGACGCAGTCGGCGCGGTGCACCGAGACGCCGCTGCCGCGGGTGACGAAGCCGATGACCGGGTCGCCCGGCACGGGGGTGCAGCAGCGGGCCAGCTTCACCCAGACGTCGTCGACGCCCTTGACCACGACGCCCGGGTCGGCGCTGGAGCGGCGCTTGGACCGCGGCCTGATCGGGGTGGACTCGGCGATGTCCTCGGTGGCCTCGTCCTGGCCGCCGAGCGCCTGCACCAGCTTCTGGACGACGCCCTGCGCCGCGACATGGCCCTCGCCGATGGCGGCGTAGAGCGCGGAGATGTCGGGGTAGCGCATCTCGTGCGCGAGGGTGACCAGGGAGTCGCCGGTCAGGATGCGCTGGATGGGCAGGTTCTGCTTGCGCATCGCGCGGGCGATGGCGTCCTTGCCCTGTTCGATGGCCTCGTCGCGGCGTTCCTTGGAGAACCAGGCGCGGATCTTGTTGCGGGCGCGCGGGGACTTGACGAAGCCCAGCCAGTCGCGGGACGGCCCGGCGCCGGGCGCCTTGGAGGTGAAGACCTCCACCAGGTCACCGTTGTCCAGCGTCGATTCCAGCGGCACCAGGCGCCCGTTGACCCGGGCCCCTATCGTGCGGTGGCCGACCTCGGTGTGCACCGCGTACGCGAAGTCGACGGGGGTGGCGCCGGCCGGCAGCGCTATGACGTCGCCCTTCGGCGTGAAGACGAAGACCTCGTTGCGGGACAGGTCGAAGCGCAGCGACTCCAGGAACTCGCCCGGGTCCTCGGTCTCCTTCTGCCAGTCCAGCAGCTGCCGCAGCCAGGCCATGTCGTTGACGGTGTCCTGGCCGGCGCCCTTGCCCGCGCTCCTGGGCACGTCGGTGCGCACCTTGGAGGCGCCGGCGACGGCCTCCTGCTTGTACTTCCAGTGCGCGGCGATGCCGTACTCGGCGCGGCGGTGCATGTCGAAGGTGCGGATCTGGAGCTCGACGGGCTTGCCCGCCGGTCCGATGACCGTCGTGTGCAGCGACTGGTACATGTTGAACTTCGGCATCGCGATGTAGTCCTTGAACCGGCCGGGGACCGGGTTCCACCGCGCGTGGACGGTGCCGAGCGCCGCGTAGCAGTCGCGGACGGTGTCGACGAGGACACGGATGCCCACCAGGTCGTAGATCTCGGCGAAGTCGCGGCCCCGCACGATCATCTTCTGGTAGACGCTGTAGTAGTGCTTGGGACGGCCGGTGACGGTGGCCTTGATGCGGGCGGCGCGCAGATCGGCCTGGACCTCGTCGGTCACTATCGCGAGGTACTCGTCGCGTTTGGGTGCCCGCTCGGCGACCAGCCGGACGATCTCGTCGTACATCTTGGGGTAGAGGATCGCGAAGGCGAGGTCCTCCAGCTCCCACTTGATGGTGTTCATGCCCAGCCGGTGCGCCAGCGGGGCGTAGATCTCCAGCGTCTCGCGGGCCTTCTTCTCCTGCTTCTCCCGCTTGAGGTAGCGCATGGTGCGCATGTTGTGGAGGCGGTCGGCGAGCTTGATGACCAGGACGCGCGGGTCCTTCGCCATCGCCACGACCATCTTGCGGACGGTCTCCGCCTGCGCGGCCTCACCGAACTTGACCTTGTCGAGCTTGGTGACGCCGTCGACGAGCAGCGCGACCTGGTCGCCGAAGTCGCGGCGCAGGGTGTCCAGGCCGTACTCGGTGTCCTCGACGGTGTCGTGCAGCAGACCCGCCATCAGGGTGGCGGGGTCCATGCCCAGCTCGGCGAGGATGGTGGTCACCGCGAGCGGGTGGGTGATGTACGGGTCGCCGCTCTTGCGCTTCTGGCCGCGGTGCCAGCGCTCGGCGACCTGGTAGGCGCGCTCGACCTGGCGCAGCGTGGCCGCCTCGATCTTCGGGTCGTTGCTGCGCACGATGCGCAGCAGCGGCTCCAGGACCGGGTTGTACGGGCTGGAGCGCTGGACGCCGAGGCGGGCGAGGCGGGCCCGGACGCGGTTGGGCGAGCCGGCGCGGGAGGCCGGGGCGGACGGCGCCGGGCGGGGTGTGGCCGGCGGCTTCGGTTCGGGGGCGGGACGGTCGGCTGCCGCGGAGGCGGGGGGCGCCGCGGGGCCGGCCTGGGTCCGGGACGCGGCGCCGTGCCGCGCCGTCTCCGGTGACGCCGCGTCCTGCGGCTTCGGCTCGGCCGGGTGCGTGGCGGGAGAGCCCGCCGGACGCAGTCCGGGGGAGAGCGGCTGGGCCTCGTCTGGCAAGAGCACTCCTCATGCGGTTCCGGACCACCGGACCTCGAACGGGCCGGGGTGCCATGGTATCGAGCCGGGCGCCCGGACTCCTCCGCGGCCGCACGGGCCCGCACCCGGCACAGCGCGGGGGCACCCGGGTTTCTTCCGGGTGCCCCCCGCGTGCACGGAACCTGTCAGACGGTGAGCAGGGCCTCCAGCGGCGCCCCGCCGAGGCCGTCCGCCAGCCGTTTCCGGCCGGGGAGGAAGCCCAGTTCCATGAGCACCGCCACCCCGGCGACGTCGGCGCCCGCGCGGCGGATCAGCCGCAGCGAGGCGTCGGCGGTGCCGCCGGTGGCCAGCACGTCGTCGATGACCAGGACCCGGTCGCCGGGCGCCAGCGCGTCGGCGTGGATCTCGACCTCGGCGGTGCCGTACTCCAGGTCGTACGCCTGTCCGAGTGTCTTGCCGGGCAGTTTGCCGGCCTTGCGGACCGGGACGAAGCCGACACCGGCGCGGACGGCGACGGGCGCGGCGAGGATGAAACCGCGTGCCTCCAGGCCCACCACCTTGTCGGCGCGCAGCCGGGTGCACAGACCGGCGAAGGCGTCGGTCAGCGCGCCGAAGGCGGCGGCGTCGGCCAGCAGCGGGGTGATGTCCTTGAACGTCACCCCGGGCTGCGGGTAGTCGGGGACGTCGGTTATCCGGCTCAGGAGCAGCTCGCGCAGCTCGGCGGGGGCGC
>NZ_JCANQV010000083.1:0-22126 GCF_059553635.1 Candidatus Streptomyces philanthi | reverse complement strand
GGCCATGCCCTACGGCACCCCGGGCACCCCGCTGCCCGGCCCCCAGCTCGGCGAGATCCCCGGCCAGGCACCGCCGTGGGGCGCCGCCTCGGCCCAGGCCGTCGCGGTACCGGTCGGCGAAACGGTCATGCCCGAGGCCGCGCAGCCTGCGTCGCCGGCCGGCGACGTGCCGCAGGATGTCGCTGCGGCACCGGGGCCTGAGGGGCCGGCAGTGATGGTCGTGGAGCAGGAGGCGGTTGCCGAGGGCGCGGCGGAGCAGCCGCAGGACGAGATGGTCGGTGGTGTTGTGCCTGACGTCGCCGCGACCGAAGGTGCCGTGGCCGACGAGGGTGTGAGCGACGGCGCCGCGGCCGATGGCGCGGCGGAGCAGGAAGCCGTCGCCGACGCGGTGGCCGATGCCGCACCGGCGGCCGTGCCCGAGCAGGAGCCCGTGGCCGAGGCACAGGAGCCCCAGGAAGTCCCGGCGCCCGTGACCGGTACGGAGCAGGTCGCGGTGCCCGCCCAGGTCGGTACGACCGAGGGCGAGGCGGCCCCGGACGGCGTGCCGCAGGGCGCCGTGGACCAGGACAGCACGCAGCAGGACGCGGTGCAGCCGGATGCGGCGCCAGTCCGGGCCCAGGCCGTCGCAGACGTGCAGGCCGCCCCGGAAGAGACGGCCGCCGAACCGGCCACTGAGCAGGCCCCGGAACAGCCTGCGGCGACGGCGGAGCCGGATGCCGCAGCGGCGACGGACGAGCCGACGGCGGAGAACGAGGCCGCAGACGTGACCGACTCTGCCGCCACGGACGGCACCGGTGAGACGCAGGTCGTCGAGGCCGCGCCGGAGCCCAGCCCTGTCACCGAAGACAACACCGCCGCGCACGCGTCGGCAGCCACGCCCGATGCGGCAACTGCGGACACCCCGGACGCTGGCGGGACCCCGGCGGGGCATGACTCCGAAGCCGCTGCCCCTGACGCCCCGGACGCGGCTACGGCGACCGATCCCGCCGACCCGGCCGACGGCTCAGTGGCCCCGGCCGATGGCACGGCTACTCCGGCCGAGGACATCGCCGCTCCGGAGGCGGCAGCCGCCCCCGAGGCCCCGCAGCCTGCGGACGTGCCCGGCACCGAAGACGCGCCGGAGACGCCCCCCGCTCCCGACGAGAACCCGGTCAGCGGCGCCGAGGCACAGCCGCAGGCCCCCGAGGCCGCGCAGACCACGGACGCCCCGCAGGCACCCGACACACCGCCCGCCGCCCCGGTCGCTCAGCGCCCCGACGAGGAGGGTTCCTCCACCCCGCCTGGGAACGGCCAACCGGCCCCCGAGGGCACGACACCGGCCGACACCTCCGTACCGGCTGCCGCGCAGTCCCCGGCGGTGCCCGCTCCGCAGGACGCCGCCCCCCAGGACGACACCGCACCGGACGACGCCGTACCGGCCCCCGACCAGGCCGTTGAACAGCCGCAACCGCAGTCCGCCGAGGCGCCTCCGGTGGTGCCGCAGCCCGGCTCCCCGGACGCCGCCGCTCAAACCCCGGACGCCGAGCAGCCTGCGGCGGCCACGGCCACCGGACCCGCCACGGCTCCCGGGGACGCGCAGACCGCCACGTCGCCGCAGCCCGCCGCCAACGCCCCGACCGAGACGGCCCCGCAGGACGGCGGCACGCCCGTCCACCCGGGCGACGCTCCCGAACAGCCCGGCAACGACGACGGTGACGCCCACCGGAGCGACACACCCGCCCCGGCCGCCCCCCAGGCCACGGAGCACACCGCCGCCACGCCCCCCGCCGCCGGCTACGACGACTCCGAACGCGCCGCCGTCCACCGCGTCATGCGCGAACGCCGCGACATCCGCAACGGCTTCCGCAACGACCCCATCCCCAACGACGTCCTGCTGCGTGTCCTGGAGGCGGCGCACACCGCCCCCAGCGTCGGCCACTCCCAGCCCTGGGACTTCGTCGTCATCCGGTCCGCGGAGACCCGCGAGAGGATGCACCAGCTGGCCATGGAACAGCGCGAGGCGTACGCCAAGTCGCTGCCCAAGGCCCGCGCCAAGCAGTTCCGCGAGCTGAAGATCGAGGCCATCCTCGACACACCCGTCAACATCGTCGTCACCGCCGACCCCACCCGCGGCGGCCGTCACACCCTGGGTCGTCACACCCAGCCGCAGATGGCCCCGTACTCCTCCGCGCTCGCCGTCGAGAACCTCTGGCTCGCCGCCCGCGCCGAGGGTCTCGGCGTCGGCTGGGTCAGCTTCTTCGACGAGCGGGAGATGGTCCGCGAACTCGGGCTCCCCGAACACCTGGAGATCGTCGCGTACCTCTGCGTCGGCTACGTCGACGCGTTCCCCCACGAGCCCGAACTGATGCAGGCGGGCTGGGCCGAGCGCCGCCCCCTGTCCTGGGTCGTCCACGAGGAGACCTACGGCCGCCGCGCCCTGCCCGGGGAGGACCCGCACGACCTCCTCCAGGAAACCCTCCGCGGCATCCGCCCCCTTGACGCCAAGGCCCTTGGCGATGCGTGGGAACGCCAGAAGCGCATGACCAAGCCTGCCGGAGCCCTCGGCATGCTGGAGATCATCTCCGCACAGCTGTGCGGCCTCTCCCGCAAGTGCCCGCCGCCCGTCCCGGAACCCGCGGCCGTCGCGATCTTCGCCGGCGACCACGGCGTACACGCCCAGGGCGTCACCCCCTGGCCCCAGGAGGTCACCGGCCAGATGGTCGCCAACTTCCTGGGCGGCGGCGCCGTCTGCAACGCCTTCGCCAACCAGGTCGGCGCCGAGGTCTGCGTCGTCGACGTCGGTGTGGCGGCGGACCTCCCCGCCACCCCCGGCCTGCTGCCGCGCAAGGTCCGCCCCGGCACCGACGACTTCACCACGGGCCCCGCGATGAGCCAGGAGGACGTCCTCAAGGCCATCGAGGTCGGCATCGAAACCGCCCGCGACCTCGTCGCGGCCGGCAACAAGGCGCTGCTCACCGGCGAGATGGGCATCGCCAACACCACCGCCTCGGCCGCGCTGATCTCCGTGTACACCGGCACCGACCCGGCCGAGGTCACCGGCCGCGGCACCGGGATCAACGACGAGACCCACTCCCGCAAGATCGACGTCGTCCGCCGTGCCCTGGAACTCCACCGGCCCGACCCGGACGACCCCATCGGCGTCCTCACCGCCGTCGGCGGACTGGAACACGCCGCCCTCGTCGGACTGATCCTTGGCGGCGCCTCACTGCGCACCCCGGTCGTCCTCGACGGCGTCAGCGCCGGCGCCGCCGCCCTCGTGGCCCGCGCCATCGCGCCCGAGGCCCTCGCGGCCTGTATCGCCGGACACCGCAGCGCCGAGCCCGGCCACGTCGCGGCCCTGAACAAACTGGGCCTGCGCCCCCTGGTCGACCTCGACCTCCGGCTCGGCGAGGGCACCGGCGCCCTGCTCGCCCTCCCCCTCGTACAGAGCGCGGCCCGCGCCATGCACGAGGTCGCCACCTTCGACACCGCCGGGGTGACGGAGAAGGGCTGAGCCCCGCCCGTCCGCACATGACCCCCGGCCCGCAGCCACTTAGGCTGTGGGCCGGGGCCGTCCCCTCCCCGGCACCCCGGGCCACACCTGCCCCACCAGCCGCTCCACCGCCGCAGCGGCCACGACCCGCACCATCCGCACAAGGAGCCCCGTCCCCATGGCCGAGCACGCCGCCGAACACACCGCCTACCCCGTCGGACTGCGCCTGTCCGGCCGCCGTGTGGTCGTCCTCGGCGCCGGCCAGGTCGTCCAGCGCCGGCTCCCCGCCCTCGTCGCCGCGGGGGCCGACGTCCTCCTCGTCTCCCCGTCCGCCACCCCCTCCGTCGAAGCGATGGCCGACTCCGGCGCCATCCGCTGGGAGCGCCGCCGCTACCGGCCCGGCGACCTCGCGGACGCCTGGTACGCCCTGGTCTCCACCGACGACCCCGAGGCCAACGCGGCCGCGTCCCGGGAGGCCGAGGAGAACCGCGTGTGGTGCGTCCGCTCCGACGACGCCGAGGCCGCCACCGCCTGGACACCCGCCACCGGCCACAGCGAGGGCGTCACCGTCGCCGTGCTCACCGGCCGCGACCCGCGCCGCTCCGCCGCCGTCCGCGACGCCATCGTCGAGGGACTGCACGACGGAAGCATCGCCGCCCCGCACCACCGCAGCCGCACCACCGGCGTCGCACTCGTCGGCGGCGGTCCCGGCGACCCCGACCTGATCACCGTTCGCGGCCGCCGGCTCCTCGCCGAGGCCGACGTCGTCATCGCCGACCGCCTCGGCCCCCGCGACCTGCTCGCCGAACTCCCCCCGCACGTCGAGATCATCGACGCCGCCAAGATCCCCTACGGCCGTTTCATGGCACAGGAGGCCATCAACAACGCCCTCATCGAGCACGCCAGGGCCGGCAAGGCCGTCGTTCGCCTCAAGGGCGGCGACCCGTTCGTCTTCGGACGCGGCATGGAAGAGGTCCACGCCCTCGCCGAGGCCGGCATCCCCTGCACCGTCGTTCCCGGCATCTCCAGCACCATCTCCGTCCCCGCCGCCGCCGGAATCCCCGTCACCCACCGCGGCGTCGCCCACGAGTTCACCGTCGTCAGCGGCCATGTCGCCCCCGACGACGCCCGCTCCCTCGTCGACTGGGCCGCGCTCGCCCGGCTCCGCGGCACCCTCGTCGTCCTGATGGGCGTGGAGAACAGCGGCGCCATCGCCACCACGCTCATCGCCCACGGCCGATCCGCCGACACCCCTGTAGCCGTCGTCCAGGAGGGCACCACCGCCGGCCAGCGCCGCGTCGACGCGACCCTCGCCACCCTCGGCGACACCGTCCGCACCGAAGGCATACGGCCCCCCGCGGTCATCGTCGTCGGCGATGTCGTCACCCTCACCACCAAGTAACCGCCCCGCGGCAACGGCCCCTACACCGACAAGGCACCCACCCCCGTGGCAGAGATCATCACCATCGACGACCCGGACGACCCGCGGCTGCACGACTACACCGGCCTCACCGACGTCGCACTGCGCCGCCGCCGCGAGCCCGCCGAGGGACTGTTCATCGCCGAGGGCGAGAAGGTCATCCGGCGCGCCCGCCACGCCGGATACACGATGCGCTCCATGCTGCTCTCCACCAAGTGGGTCGACGTCATGCGCGACGTCATCGACGAGGTCCCCGCCCCGGTCTACGCGGTGAGCCCCGCCCTCGCCGAGCAGGTGACCGGCTACCACGTCCACCGCGGCGCCCTCGCCTCGATGCGGCGCAAACCCCTCCCGCCCGTCACCGACGTGCTCCGCACGGCCCGCCGCATCGCGGTCATGGAAGCGGTCAACGACCACACCAACATCGGGGCGATCTTCCGGAGCGCGGCAGCCCTCGGCATGGACGCCGTACTCCTCTCCCCGGACTGCGCAGACCCCCTCTACCGCCGCTCCGTCAAGGTCTCCATGGGCGCCGTCTTCTCCGTCCCCTACGCACGGCTGGAGAGCTGGCCCCGCGGCCTGACCGAGGTGCGCGAGGCAGGCTTCCACCTCCTCGCCCTCACCCCGGCCGACCAGGCCACCCCTCTCGACGAGGTCGCCCCGCACACCCTGGAACGCGTCGCCCTGATGCTGGGCGCGGAGGGCGACGGCCTGTCCACCGGCGCCCTCCGCGCCGCCGACACCTGGGTGCGCATCCCGATGGCACACGGAGTGGACTCCCTCAACGTGGGAGCGGCCGCCGCCGTCGCGTTCTACGCGGTCACCACGGGGCGCGGCGGAGCCTGAACGCTCCGCCGTCCCGGCTTTCGCCGTTCGTCGCAGGCGGTGCGCCCTCCCACGCGACGCCGTGCGGGGCCAGGCTTCGTGGCCGGGCGTTCACCGGACACCGATGCGGATCGTCAACCGCCGTGGACCGCACCCGGGCCCGACGCGGCAGCGCGACGACCCTGCGGACCGCTCGCGGCCGGATGGTCCGCCTGCTCCCCGTCGGCCGTCCGGTCCTCCGCCGTACGCCCGGACCCGTCGAGCGTGACGGTCGCCGACCGCTCGGCCCCCAAACCCCGCGTCGGCCCCTGACACCCTTGCGCCGCTGCGATACCGAGCGCCACCAGCAGCGTCACCGTCACGAACACGACGATCCGCTGCCGCAGCAGCCGGCGGTCCGGACCAGGCCGCCGCCCGCCCGGCGCCGTTCGCACCGGAGCGCGCGAACCCTTTCTGCTCCCCGTCCCGGAAGGGGAGACGCGTTGCGAAGACCGCCCCCCGGTCCGCGGATTCGTACCGGGGGAGGAGACGGGGCCGGACGCCCGCGCCCCCTCGCGCGGGGCCGGAGGCCGGGAGCGCGGCGTGGCGCCGGGCGCCGGACGCCGCTCGGTCCGCTGACGCGCGTACTCCTCGGCCCGCTTGCCCGTGGGCCGGTCCGACGGCCGCCTGACGGATCGTCCCGCACCGGCGGCACCAGCGCCTCCGGTCGTGCCCTCCGGACCGGCCGCCAGGCCGTGCGCCTCCCGGGCCGCGATCTCCTTCAACCGCAACGAGAGCGACAACGTGCTGGGCCGGTCCGCCGGGTCCTTCGCCAGACAGGCGGCGATCAGCGGCGCCAGCGCGTCCGGCACTCCGGCCAGCTGGGCCTCCTCATGGACCACGCGGTAGAGCATGACCTCCGAACTGCCCTGTCCGAACGGCGAGTCCGCGGTACAGGCGTAGGCGAGCGTGGCCCCGAGCGCGAAGATGTCCGTCGCCGGCGTCACCGCGGCGCCCCGCACCTGCTCCGGCGCGAGAAAGCCGGGCGAGCCCACGGCCGTCCCCACATGCGTCAGGGTGCTGGCTCCCGTGGCCCAGGCGATCCCGAAGTCGATGATCCGCGGCCCCTTGGGCGACAGCAGGATGTTCGACGGCTTCAGATCACGGTGCACGACCCCCGCGTCATGCACCGCCAGCAGCCCCTCGGACAGCGCCGCCCCGATCGAGGCGACCTGCGCGGGAGGCAGCGGCCCCTCGTCGTTCACCTTGTCGTGCAGCGACGGGCCCGGAACGTATTGGGTGGCGAACCACGGGCGGTCCGCGTCGAGGTCGGCCGCGACCAGCCGCGCCGTACACCCGCCGCGGATCCGCCGGGCCGCCGACACCTCGCGGGCGAACCGCGAACGGAACTCCTGGTCCTCCGCCAGATCCGGCCGGATCACCTTCAGCGCCACCCGCTGCCCGCGCTTGTCCGAACCGAGATAGACGACGCCCATCCCGCCCGCGCCGAGCCGCCGGTGAAGCCGGAACGAGCCGACGACACGCGGGTCCTCGCGCCGGAGCCGCATCATCGCCATGTCCGTCCCCTACCTGCGGTGGGGAGGCCCCACTCCGCTGCCAACCTTCTGACGTGGCACAGCTTACGGATTGACGGCCCGCTGTGCGCAGAGGCCGGGCATACGCCGGACGCGGGAATGTCAGTGCCGGGTGCGATGCTGAAAAAGCGGGACGGCAACGGCCGCATGACGGACCGGTCTCCTGTGCATGATCTCAAGGAACCGTCAAAAAAGGGGGATTGACGCGATGAAAGGCGATCGGGTCGAGATCGTGGTGGGCACCGGCAAGACGACCCACGTGTACGAAGTCGTGGCGAGCGGGGCGGGCCGCCGGGTCGAGACGGCACTGTGCGGACGCCTGGTGGAAGTGAGCGAAGTCACCCGAACCGGTTCCGTGGTGCGCACGGCCCGGTTCCTGGCGTCCCGCGTCCTCGCGCTCGTCGAACATCCGACACGGCGCGCCGAACGCCGCAAACCTCCGCGCCCCGCCGGGGACATCCCTGATGCTTCGGGCCGCACATCCAACCAGCGGAGTACGTGCGAGGCGGCCCCGTCATCCTCCCGTAGGCCCGACAACCAGTACGTCCGGCTGACGCCCCACGCCCGGCCGTTGCCTACGGTAGAGGTCAAGCGGCGGGTGCGGTACTCGTCCCCCGAGGTAGGACACCCGCCGCTCCGGACACGACAGGAGCACGGGGATGGCGGAGCGCTCAGGGCGGGCGACCCTGCGGACGCAGTGGCGCCGGACGGCAACAGCGTTCGGCGGCCGGCAGCCCTCGGGCACCCGGCACCCCCTCGTCGCGGTGGCCATGGCGCTGCCACTGGCGGTACTCCTCGCCGTGGTCTTCGGCGGCTGGGAGGCCGTCCTGACACAGGCGTCGTCCGTGGCCGGAATGCTGGGGCGCTGAGCGGCACCCCTGTCCCGGGAGAGCGGCCCGGGACCGGCACTCCGGCGTCCAGCCCCGTGGGGACGGGGGTGCGGCGGACGGCACGGATGGCCGGGCATCTGGGGAGATGCCCGGCCATCGGGCTTTTCCTCAGGCCCGAAAACACGCCCGTCGTGGACGGCAGTGGGAGAACTCTGATGCACCGCTCACCAGCGGGCCATCACAGGCTGCCCGGCCGACTGCCGGGCGGTGGGAGAGAGGCCGCCAGGAAGAAGCTCCGCGCCCGTGCCAGGCTCGGGCCGGCCGTCACGTAAACGAAGCCGCTCTTACTAGCGTTGGGACTTCGTCACTCGTCACTCGCCGCTTCGCCCGGGAGGGATACCGCGCTCACGAACCGGGAGGTTGCCTCACGGTGCATGCCCACGCGACATACCCGGCCACCAGACGCCAGGGGCTCGACCCCGTGGCGCCCTCGGGCCTGCCCTCTGCTCACCAACGACTGAGGGCCGGAGCGAAGTGCTCCGGCCCTCGAATCTGCAGTGTGGACGATACTGGGATTGAACCAGTGACCTCTTCCGTGTCAGGGAAGCGCTCTCCCGCTGAGCTAATCGTCCTCGAGGCTGCGGATCTCAAAGATCTCCGCAGGTACTGCGTGGACGATACTGGGATTGAACCAGTGACCTCTTCCGTGTCAGGGAAGCGCTCTCCCGCTGAGCTAATCGTCCTCAGGGCTACGGATCTCAAAGATCTCCGCAGGCGGTGTGCGCGATACTGGGATTGAACCAGTGACCTCTTCCGTGTCAGGGAAGCGCTCTCCCGCTGAGCTAATCGCGCGGGAAGGACACTCTGTTACCAGGTATCCAGTGGACGATACTGGGATTGAACCAGTGACCTCTTCCGTGTCAGGGAAGCGCTCTCCCGCTGAGCTAATCGTCCTTGGAGGTGGAGACGGGATTTGAACCCGTGTAGACGGCTTTGCAGGCCGTTGCCTCGCCTCTCGGCCACTCCACCAGGAGCGTCGGGGGCTTACAAGATCCCCCACAGCGAGCGGACGACGAGACTCGAACTCGCGACATCCACCTTGGCAAGGTGGTGCTCTACCAACTGAGCTACGTCCGCAGGTGTCTCTCCCAGACTACGTCCGGGAAGCTACCGGGCCTCCGGGGCGCTTTCGCGTCCCGGCGACGTGTTGAACTCTAGCGGATTCCGGGGCCAGTACAAAAACACGTTTGTGCAGCGTGCTGCGCCGACGGCTTGAACACGGCGGCTCACGGACCCCCGCCATAGACTCGTTGACGTGCGCGACCTTCCTCCCCTGGCCCGCTTCGGCGGGCTCATAGCCACCGATCTCCGCGATGTCACGACCGATCCCGCGGCCCTGGATTCCACGGGCTGGTGGGCGGTGGTGGCCGACTTCGAGGGCCAGGTGGTCTGCGCCCGCTTCGGCGACGTCCGCCCCGCGACGGCACAGGACGCGCCGGACCCCGCCCGCTGGAAGGGCCCCGCCACCGACGCGTGGAGCAGTTCCCTCGACCGGGCTGCCTATACCGCCGGTGTCCGGCGCATACGCGAACACATCGCAGTCGGCGAGGTCTATCAGGTGAACCTCTGCCGCGTGCTCACCGCGCCGCTGCCCGACCCCGCGCGCGCCGACGCCGACGCGCTCACCGCCGTACTGGCCAGTGGCAACCCCGCCCCGTACGCAGGAACGATTCGGCTGCCCGCCCACGGCGTCGAGGTCGCCAGTGCTTCCCCGGAGCTGTACCTGCGGCGCGAGGGACGCGTCGTCGAGTCCGGCCCCATCAAGGGCACGGGGAGGACCGCGGCCGACCTCTCGGAGAAGGACCGCGCGGAGAACGTGATGATCGTCGACCTGGTCCGCAACGACCTCGGCCGGGTCTGTGGCACCGGCACCGTCACCGTTCCGGCACTCTGCGCGGTCGAACCCCATCCCGGGCTCGTCCACCTCGTCTCCACCGTGCGCGGCGAGATCGCGGAGACGCACGAGAAATCGGCGTGGGCGGACCTCCTCGCGGCCACGTTCCCGCCCGGATCGGTCACCGGAGCGCCCAAGCACAGCGCCCTGAAGGTCATCGACGAACTGGAGACCGCGCCGCGCGGCCCGTACTGCGGCGGCATCGGCTGGGTCGACGCGGACCGGCGCACCGGCGAGCTGAACGTCGGCATCCGCACGTTCTGGATCGACCGCACCGCCCCCGGAGGACCGTTCCTGCGTTTCGGCGCCGGCGCGGGCATCATCTGGGACTCCGACCCCGAGCGGGAATGGGCCGAGACCGAATTGAAGGCGCGCCGACTCCTCGCGGTAGCGTCGGGGCAGCACGACGTGAGCGGAGGCACATCATGACGAAGATCTGGCTCGACGGGGGACTACGGGACGCCGACGACGCGCAGGTGTCCGTCCTCGACCACGGCCTGACCGTGGGCGACGGCGTATTCGAGACCCTCAAGGCCGACCACGGACGTGCCTTCGCCCTGACCCGGCACCTGGAGCGGCTGACCACCTCCGCCCGCGGACTCGGCCTGCCGGACCCCGACCTCGACGAGGTCCGCCGGGGCTGCGCCGCGGTGCTCGACGCCAATCCGATGCCGCTCGGCCGGCTCCGGATCACCTACACCGGCGGCGTCTCCCCGCTCGGCTCGGAGCGCGGCAGGTCCGGCACGACGCTCGCCATCGCCCTCGGCGAGGCGCGACGTCGCCCCGACACCACCGCCGCCGTCACCGTCCCCTGGACCCGCAACGAGCGCGGCGCGCTCTCCGGGCTGAAGACGACCTCGTACGGTGAGAACGTCGTCGCGCTGGCCCGCGCCCGCGAACTGGGCGCGTCCGAGGCGCTGTTCGCCAACACCGTCGGCGCGCTCTGCGAGGGCACCGGCTCCAACGTCTTCGTCGTCCTGGACGGTGAGCTGCACACCCCGCAGCTGTCGTCCGGCTGCCTCGCCGGGATCACCCGGGCGCTCACCGTTACCTGGGCGGGCGCCAAGGAGACTCCGCTGCCGCTGGAGGCCCTGGAACACGCGGAGGAGATCTTCCTGACCTCCACCCTGCGCGACATCCAGGCCGTGACCCGCATCGACGGCCGCCAACTCGGCGACCGGCCCGGTCCGGTGACCGCCGAGGCGATGCGGATCTTCGCCGAGAGGGCAGCCGCCGACTTCGACCCGAGGTGATGACGCCGGCCCGCACCGGCGGGTAGAAAGTCTCCGTGACCACCACCTTGCGCCCCACCGGGCCGGAGCGGCGGACCGCCGGCGGCGGCCGGGCCCGCTCGTACGACGTGTGCGTCAACGGCCGCCGGGCGGGCGGGATACGCCTGGCCACGGACCCGGTGATCGGGCCCGAGGCCGGACAGATCGAGAAGGTGGAGATCGCCCCGCCGGACCGGCGACGCGGCCGCGCCACCTTCGCCCTGCTCGCCGCCGAGGAGGTGCTGCGCGGCTGGGGCTGCCGCCGGGTCGCGCTGACCGTTCCCTCCGGGGCACAGGCGGCACTGCGCCTCGGCGCCGCCCTCGGCTACACCGAGTACAAGCGCCTCCTCACCAAGACCGTCACTGTGCGGCCCCGTCTGCCCGAGGGCAGCTGCGACCGGCCACTGGAGCCGTCGGCGTACCCGCGCTGGCGGGACGCCGCGCTGGCCACCCGCGTCCGCGCCCTGGTCGCGCAGGGGCTGTCCCCGGAGCGCGCAGAGGAGACCGCGGCCGACGACCACCGCACACTGCTCCCGGACGGCGCGGGCACGTCCGGCCATGTGCTGAGGGTCCTCGCGCACCGGGAGCAGGACGTCGGCAGTCTCTGGCTCACCTTCCGGCAGCCGGAGCAGCCCGGTGGCTACGTCCTCGACGTGCAGGTCGGGGAGCGGTTCCGCGGGAGCGGCCATGGGCGCACCCTGATGCTCGTCGCCGAGCGTGAATGCCTCGCGGCCGGCCGTACGGCCCTGGGGCTGACCGTCTACATGGACAACGCCCCGGCCCGCAGCCTCTACTCGTCCCTCGGTTACCGCCCCACCGCCCACACGCTGCACAAGCCGATCGTGTGAGGGGAGGGGCGCCCGGACGCCGGTGAGCGCAGCACGGGCTTGCCCGGCGCCCGACGGGGGCCACCGCGTGGCCCCGTCCGCTCCGTGCGCCCGTCCCGCCCCGTCCGGCGCCCGCTCGCCTGCCCTGACGCCCGTCCGGTACGCCGGAGGCCCGTACGGGACGAACGGACCCCGTCGGACTCAGTCCTGCCCCGACAGCAGCCGGTCGGCGATCTCCTCGATGCGGGCGCGCAGCCCCTCCTGGCTCTTGCCGCCGTCCAGGCGCTGTCCGTCGATCACATACGTCGGGGTGCCGGTCACGCCGATGGCCTTGCCCTCCGCCTGGTCGGCGTCGACGATCAGCAGGTGCCGGCCGTCGATGAGTGCGGTGTCCAACTCCTCCGCGTCCAGGCCCAGCTCGCCCGCGATCTCCAGCAGCAGCTTCTCGCCGCGTTCGCCCAGCTCCTCGGCGCGTCCCAGCACGGCCTCGGCGTACGGCCAGCCCTGGCCCTGTGCCAGCGCCTCCTCGGCGGCCTGGGCGGCGGCGTAGGCGTGCCGGTGCTTCTCCAGCGGGAAGTGGCGCAGCCGGATCTCCAGCCGCTCGCCGTAGCGTTCGCGCAGCGCGCGCAGGTCGTCCAGGGCGGTACGGCAGTCCGGGCACTGCAGCTCGCACCACACGTCGAGGACGACGGGTGCGGGAACGGAGGGATCGGAGGCGGTGGAGTCGTTCATGGGGTCAGTCTTCCAGCCCGCCCGGTGGTGCCGTGACCGGGACCTGCGGAGGAGCCGCACCCGGAGATGTCCCTGAGGACGGCACGGGACGTGGCCCCGGACCGGCAGGACAGGGCAGGATGGGAGGCGGGGCGCAACCACGCGCCCATTTCACCGGCAGGAGGACCGGATGCTGACATCGACCGTCTGTGCCGCGGTGTCGGCGGCGGGCCTGGGCATCGCCGCGCTGACGGCATACCGCAAGCGGTTCCTGGCCGCGACCCGTATCGCGGCGTTCTCCCTCATACCCGTCGGTCTGGTGATGACGGGCGTCGTCGACTGGGTCACCGGCATCGTGTTCAAGCCGGCGGTCTGGGCCGGTTTCGGGCTGCTGGCGCTCTCGTTCGTCCTGTTCCAGACGGTCCGTCTCGTAGAGCGCCGCAGGGGCGTGACCGGCGGCAAGGAGCGCCGGGCCGCCGGGCGGAACAGCGCGGAGGAGGTGGCGCCCGCCGCGTCCGCACCGTCGCTCGGCGCGGGTGCAGCCCCGGCCCGGCCCGCCGCGCGGGCCTCCGGCGCGAGTGGAAAGAGCGCTCCCACGGAGGACTTCTCGGACATCGAAGCGATCCTGAAAAAACACGGGATCTGATGAACTCCGGCCGCTGAGGGGGCTCTTGGGCGTATTGCCCGGTTCGTCTGCGTCATCATCGCGGCGAGATGAACGATGAGTGTGTCCTGGACCGGGACGACGTCCCGGCCCCCGAAGCGCGCGGATGTCTTTTCGCGCTGTCCCAGCCGCCCCTGATGCTCTTCCTCGCCGTCATCGGCTTTCTGCTGGTGCTCGGTGTCGTGCACGACCTCTTCCTGCTGTGAGACGCGCGGGACGTGCGCGCCGCCCGCAGCCGTACGGCGCGGGCCCGCCCGGGGGAGTGCCGCCGGATTCAGCCCGCGGCCTCCCGCTGCCGTGCCCGGTACGCGGCGACATGCAGCCGGTTGCCGCAGGTACGGCTGTCGCAGTAGCGGCGGGAACGGTTGCGTGAGAGGTCGACGAAGGCGTGACGGCAGTCCGGCGCCTCGCAGTGCCGCAGCCGTTCCCGTTCACCGGCGACGACGAGGAAGGCCAGGGCCATCCCCCCGTCGGCGGCGAGGTGGTCGGCGACGGAGGCGTCGGGCGCGAAGTAGTGGACGTGCCAGTCGTAGCCGTCGTGGTCGGTGAGCTGCGGGGTGGTGCCCGCGGAAGCGACCAGGGAGTTCAGCAGCCCGGCGGCGGTCCGGTCGTCGTCGGCGGCGAAGACCTCGGCGAGACGGGCGCGGACGGCGCGGACGGCGGCCAGGTCGTCCCCGCCGAGCGTGCCGACGCCGCTGACCTCGTGGCGGGCCACGAAGGCCCGCAGGTCGTCGAGGTCTGTCAGGCCGTCCGGTGCCCCGGTGGCCCGGCCCTCCGGTGCCGTGTTGAGCAGGTCGACGACCGCGTCCAGCGCGCACCGGGTGTCGTGGGGGATCATCACGGTTCCGCTCCCTGGCCGGGTGGGCGGGTGGCGGCCGCCCGGGGTCCTTGCCGAATGGTCGCCGACTCTAGCGCGTCGGACAAGCTTCGGCGCCGCCTCCGCGGGGTCCGCGGCGACGGCGCCGGAGTGCCGTGGGAACTTGTCGGTCCTGCGCCGTCTCCCCGAGTCGGACGGTCGCGGATGGTGAGCGGGTTGATGCGGTGGGTCGCTGTGTGCGTCTCAGCTCTCCGCCAGGATGTGGGAGAGCTCCGTGTCGAGGTCGAAGTGCCGGTGCTCCGTACCGGGCGGTACGGCGGCATCGGTCCTTTTCAGGAAGGATTCCAGGGCCCGCGCGGGGGCCTCCAGAAGGGCTTCGCCCTCCGGGGAGCTCAGGGCGATGCAGACCACGCCCTGACCGTGGCTCCGGGACGGCCAGACGCGGACGTCGCCGGTGCCCGTGGGCCGGTGGAGGCCCTCGGCGAGGAGATCGCGGGCGAAAACCCACTCGACGGTCTCCTCGGCTCCGGTGTGGAAGGTGGCGTGCACGGCGTAGGGATCAGCCGTGTCGTACCGCAGGCCCGCGGGTACAGGCAGTGAGGACTCGCTCGACACAACGAGGCGCAGGTGCAGCTCGCAGCTGACCGTGGTGTTCATAAGCGCCAGGGCCTTTCGCTCAGTGTGCGCTCGGGGATTCGCACGTCGGCGAAATCGACATGCCACCTACGGTGCCGTTGTAAACCCCTCTGAGGTTTTTGGGTGGCTTCACGTACCTCTTACGGCGGATTGCCACGTGCTCCCCGTCGGTAACCCTGGCGGGCGGACGGTCCCGGTCGTTCCCTCGTGTGAACGCCGGGAGCGGGGCCGGAACGGGTCGGGAGGGGCGCGGTCCTGGGATCGCTGCCGTGCGGCATCAGGGGGCCGAGGGCTCTCGGGGTGGTCCTGCGGGCGGGCGGTTCCCAGCCGTCCCGTCGCTACCGCCGGCCGTGTGATCACTCCACCGGGGCCGGGTCCGCGGCGAGGGCGAGCGCCCCGGTGACGCCACGATGGGGACGGTTGGGGGTGTACGGGCCCGGACGGACTCCGTAGCGCGGCCCGGGCGAAGACCACCGGGATGGCGTACCGGGCGTCCGCTCCGGGACGCGCCGCTCCGTAACCGCCCCGCCGTCGTCGCGGTGATGATCGCCGTTGCTGCCGCGAAGCGCGCGGCAGCCGGCGCCCACGCTCCGCCGCGACCGGACCCGGATGCCCGCCGGGTGGTCATAAGTGCCCTCCGACGTGGGGTAATGTTGGCGATGCGCCCGGGCGATTAGCTCAGTGGGAGAGCGCTTCGTTCACACCGAAGAGGTCACTGGTTCGAACCCAGTATCGCCCACCCCGGCAGACGGACCGGAGACTTCCAGCCTCCGGTCCGTCGCGTTCACCGGTCACTTCCGGCCCCGCCGCGCGGCACACTGGGCGCATGCCCCGCCGGCCGCGCTCGCTGCACCGCTACCGACTGCGCAGCACCTGGCTGCTCGACGCACCGCCTCCCGTGGTCTACGCCGTCCTCGAACGCCCCGAGTCCTACCCCCACTGGTGGCCGCAGGTGCGCGAGGTGCGGCGGACCGACGCGCGCAGCGGCCGGGCCCGCTTCCGCTCCCTCCTCCCGTACGACCTGGTGGTCGACGCCACCGAAGGGGTGTGCGACCCCAGTGCGGGGGTGCTGGAGATCGTGCTGAGCGGTGATCTGGCCGGACGGGCCCGCTGGACGGTCGAGGCGTACGGCGGGCGTACCCGGGCCGTCCTCGATGAGGACGTGGAACTGTGCAAACCGCTGCTGAGACGTTTCGCCCTGCTCGGCCGCCCGCTGTTCCGCGCCAACCACGCCCTGATGATGCGGGCCGGTCGGCGCGGACTCGCCGCCTGGCTCACCCGCTGACCCGCCCCCCGGAACCGCCGGTGGGGACGGCCCGGAGCGGGATTTGATGGAACGGCGCGACGGCCTGTATTGTTCACGTCGTTCGCGAGGGAAACCTCGCCGACACCCGGGCGATTAGCTCAGTGGGAGAGCGCTTCGTTCACACCGAAGAGGTCACTGGTTCGAACCCAGTATCGCCCACCCGGATCGAGAACCGGGCCGCAGATCAGCGGTCCGGTTTTTTCGTTGTGTGTACGGGCGAGGCCCGGTCCGTCCGGTGGTGCGCGCGGGTGCCGACGCGCTGAGGCGCCGTCAGCGGTCAGGCCGCGGCCCGTAGTCCGGGGCGCAGCGGCCAGTGCGGATCGACCGCCTCCGGCGTGCCGCTGCGCGCGGACCGTGTCTGAAGTCCGCGTGCCTGCGCCGCGTGCCAGGTCATCTGGAGGGTGTGCAGCTCGTACGGTTCCAGGGCGTGCAGCCGGGAAGCGAAACGGTTCCCCAGTGCGCGCGCCACGCGCAGCGCGGCGAGCGCGTCCGCCGCCGCCTCACGGCCGCCGTTCAGCTCCACCCCGTAGTGCGCGCACAGTTCGGCGAGCGTGCGGCGGCCCTCGCGGGAGCGGTCCAGGTGTTTGTCCAGGACCCTCGGGTCGAGGACGTACGGGATGTGCGCCTCCAGGCGGTCGGCGAGCGGGGTGCCGTGGTGCCGGCGCAACTCGCGGTCCAGCAGCGTCAGGTCGAACGGCGCGTTCATCACGACCAGCGGCCGCCCGGCCCGCGCCTGGTCGGCCAGTGCCCGGACGATCTCCGTGAGCACCGGTGCGGGATGGCGGCGCTCGCGCGCCAGGTGCTTCGCGGTCGGTCCGTGCACCGCCGTGGCGGCCTCGGGTACCGCCACCCCCGGATCGATCAGCCAGCGGGCGATGCGCGGTGCCGAGTGCGGTGTGTCCTGGACGACCACGGCCACGGAGACGACCCGGTCGGTCTCCGCGTCCGTGCCGGTCGCCCCGGTGGCGAAGGAAGCAAGCGGGCCCTCGTACCAGCGCGGCATCGTCCCAACTCCTCAAGGCCGTACGGTGGGTGACGGGGCGCCTCGCCCGAGCAGGTGATACCCGTCCCATGATGTCGGTGAACCGTCCTTGTTTGCCGTGCCCATGACGCGGAGACAACCACAGGGACGGACCGGTGCGCGGTCCGCGCGGCCCCGTCCCGTGCGCGGCCCCGCACCGCGCCCGTCACCGCTGACCCCATCCCTCGGCACAGCCCGGAAGGCCCGTGTGCCATGGATCTCGCGCAGCCAGAACCGGGCGGGCCGCCGGACCGGCGGACCCCACCCCGGCGCGGCGGACCCGCCACCACCGCCTGCGGGGAAACCCTCCGGGCCGGCCACCTCCACGCGGGCGCCGCCGCCTCCGGGCGCTCGCCGGCGCGGCGCTTCCCCGACTACGGGATCGGCCACGGCGCGCCCGAACACACCGTCGACGACCGGGTGACCGTCAAGGTGCGGCTCACGTGCGCCCACCAGGTCCCGCCGCGCCCGTCCGGGCCGGGCTTCGCCCTCGGCGACGACCGCCTGGTGAAGCCGGCCCGTACGCCGGTCGCGGTACGCAAGATCCTCGTCGTGGTGCTGGTGCCCCGTACGCGCGCGGACCGGCCGTGGGCGCGCCACGACCGGCCCGGACCGCGGCGCTGCCGCCACTGGACCGACCTCGCCGGCCACCCGGTGACCGGCCGGCGCGGGACCGCCGTGCGCATCCCGGCCACGTGGATCGTCGACGACCACGCGCTCCGCGACATCATGACGCGGGTCGGCGCAGGAGGGAGACCCTGATGCACCGGCCCACCGACGACCACGACGTACGCGGACCGGACCCCGCCCGGACCGATCCGGCGGTGCTCGCGGCGCTGCTGGCCCGGCACGGCTGGCGCCGCCGGGGCGGACCCGCCGGGCGCTACTCCCGCTGGACGCCGCCCGGTGGCGGCGGTGCGAGCCTGCTGGTACCGCACGACCGCCGCTTCCCCGACAGTGCGGAGCTGCTGGCCGAGGCGCTGGCCGGGCTGGCGCACAGCGCCGCGCCGTCCGCACGCGAGGTGCTGACGGGACTGGCGGTGCCCAGCGACGAGGTGCGCTGGGAGCGTGAGGTCCCCGACGGCGGTACGGGCGCCGCCCCGTGGAAGACGCAGGAGCAGCTGCGGGGCGCGGCGCGGGCGACGCTGCTCGCCGGGGCGCTCGCCACCCGGGCGCGCGTCGGCTACCACGGTGCCCGGCACCAGGGGTACGCCGAGCGCTGCCTGGCGGAGGTGCTGGTCGCCCCGGCCGCCGGGAGCCGGCTGACCGTGTTCGTCCCGGTGGCCGCCGGGCGCGGCGCGGTCGTCTGCCTCCACCGGGCGCTGCGTGCGGCCCGGGACGCGGCCGGCCACCACCGGGCGACGGGCCGGGCGGACGCCTTCGACGCCGCCGTCGGCCTCGGCGTCTGCCACGAACTGGTCCAGGGGCTGATCATGCTGGTCAAGGGGGCGGAGGGCGGGCGGATCTCGGTGGGCTGGTCCCCGGCGGCGGGACCGCCGCCCGGTTGCGCGGTCCGTCCCGGGCCGGTGGAGTTCTCGGCCGGGGACCTGCCCGCGCTGGAGGAGGCCGCGCGGCGCTATCTCCGGGACGAACCGTCGCTGACGGTGCGGGTGACGGGCGTCGTGGTGCGGCTGCGACGGGAGCGGCCCGGCGGGGGAGTGGTGCGGCTGCGGGTGCTCACCGGGGCGGACGTGGCGCAGGTGCGGGCCGCGCTGGGGGAGGAGGACTACCGGATCGCGGGGCACGCGCATCTGGTGGGGCTGCCGGTGCGGGTCAGCGGCCGGTTGGAGAGCCGGGGCGGATTCCGCCGGATCACCGGGGCGCACGACGTCACTCCCGTACAGGCCGGTGCCACGGAGCGTGACCGGCTGCTGAGGTCGCTCCAGGAGAACCTGGACCTCTTCGAGGAGGCGGGCGGCGGGCCGGCGGCGGACGGCTGAGCGGGCCGCCGGGAGAACCGTTTCGCGGTCGGGTCCCCCGGCTCGGTACGATTCGGCTGCGCAGCAATCGCTGGCGTGAACGAGACATGAGTCAGGAGAGACCGGTGTCAGACGTCCGTGTGACCGTCCAACGCGATTCCGAGCGGGAAGAACGCGTGGTGACCACGGGCACTACGGCCGCCGACCTCTTCCAGGGCGAGCGCAGTGTCGTCGCCGCGCGGGTGGCCGGGGAACTCAAGGACCTCACCTATGTGGTCGCCGACGGCGAGGTCGTGGAGCCGGTCGAGATCACCTCCGAGGACGGCCTGAACATCCTGCGGCACTCCACCGCGCATGTGATGGCACAGGCCGTGCAGGAGCTGTTCCCGGAGGCGAAGCTCGGCATCGGCCCGCCGATCAAGGACGGCTTCTACTACGACTTCGACGTGGAGAAGCCGTTCCACCCGGACGACCTCAAGCGCATCGAGAAGAAGATGCAGGAGATCCAGAAGCGCGGGCAGCGTTTCTCGCGCCGGGTCACCACCGACGAGGACGCCCGCGCCGAGCTGGCCGGCGAGCCCTACAAGCTGGAGCTGATCGGCCTCAAGGGCGCGGCGGCGGAGGCCGCCGAGGGTGCCGGTGCCGAGGTCGGCGCCGGTGAGCTGACGATCTACGACAACCTGGACGCCAAGACCGGCGAGCTGTGCTGGAAGGACCTCTGCCGCGGTCCGCACCTGCCGAGCACCCGCACCATCCCGGCGTTCAAGCTGATGCGCTCGGCCGCCGCGTACTGGCGGGGCAGCGAGAAGAACCCGCAGCTCCAGCGGATCTACGGCACCGCCTGGCCGACGAAGGACGAGCTGAAGGCGTACCTGGAGTTCCTGGCCGAGGCGGAGAAGCGCGACCACCGCAAGCTGGGCGCCGAGCTGGACCTGTTCTCGATCCCGGAGCAGATCGGCTCCGGCCTCGCCGTCTTCCACCCCAAGGGCGGCATCATCCGCCGGGTCATGGAGGACTACTCGCGGCGCCGCCACGAGGAAGAGGGCTACGAGTTCGTCTACACCCCGCACGCGACGAAGGGGAAGCTCTTCGAGACCTCGGGCCACCTGGACTGGTACGCCGACGGCATGTACCCGCCCATGCAGCTCGACGAGGGCGTGGACTACTACCTCAAGCCCATGAACTGCCCGATGCACAACCTGATCTTCGACGCGCGCGGCCGCTCCTACCGCGAACTGCCGCTGCGTCTCTTCGAGTTCGGGACGGTGTACCGGTACGAGAAGTCGGGCGTCGTGCACGGCCTGACCCGTGCCCGCGGCTTCACCCAGGACGACGCGCACATCTACTGCACCCGTGAGCAGATGTCCGAGGAGCTGGACAAGACGCTCACCTTCGTCCTCGGGCTGCTGCGCGACTACGGTCTGACCGACTTCTACCTGGAGCTGTCCACCAAGGATCCGGAGAAGTTCGTCGGCTCGGACGAGGTCTGGGAGGAGGCGACCGAGACGCTGCGCCAGGTCGCCGAGAAGCAGGGGCTGCCCCTGGTCCCGGACCCGGGCGGCGCCGCGTTCTACGGCCCGAAGATCTCCGTCCAGACCAAGGACGCGATCGGCCGCACCTGGCAGATGTCGACCATCCAGCTCGACTTCAACCTGCCCGAGCGGTTCAACCTGGAGTACACCGGCCCGGACGGCGCCAAGCAGCGCCCGGTGATGATCCACCGCGCCCTGTTCGGTTCCATCGAGCGGTTCTTCGCGGTGCTGCTGGAGCACTACGCGGGCGCGTTCCCGGTGTGGCTGGCCCCGGTGCAGGCGACCGGCATCCCGGTCGGCGACGCCCATGTGCCCTACCTCCAGGAGTTCGCGGCCGAGGCCCGCAAGCAGGGGCTGCGCATCGAGGTGGACGCCTCCACCGACCGGATGCAGAAGAAGATCCGCAACGCGCAGAAGGCCAAGGTCCCCTTCATGATCATCGTCGGCGACGAGGACATGGCCAACGGCGCGGTGTCGTTCCGCTACCGGGACGGCTCGCAGAAGAACGGCATCCCGCAGGCCGACGCGATCGCCGAGATCGCCGACGCCGTGGAGCGCCGCGTCCAGGTCTGACGCACCTCCCGGCCGGGCCGGGAGCACGGAGCGAGGGGCGGTCCGCCGGGGCCGCCCCTCGCCGCGTCCACCGCGCGCCGGGGAATATGCTGGCGGGCATGACGACAGAGCCGGAGCAGCAGATCGGAGTCGGGACGCAGGACGCCTTCCAGCGCCTGTGGACGCCCCACCGGATGGCCTACATCCAGGGGGAGAACAAGCCGAGCGGCCCGGGGGCCGGCGACGGCTGCCCCTTCTGCACCATCCCGGACAGGTCCGACGAGGACGGCCTGATCATCGCCCGGGGCCGGCACGTCTACGCGGTGCTGAACCTCTACCCGTACAACGGCGGCCATCTCATGGCCGTCCCCTACCGCCACGTCGCGGACTACACCGAGCTGGACGAGGCGGAGACGCTGGAGCTGGCGGAGTTCACCAAGCGGGCGATGACCGCGCTGCGCGCCGCGTCCGGGGCACACGGCTTCAACATCGGGATGAACCAGGGCACGGTCGCCGGCGCCGGTATCGCCGCCCATCTGCACCAGCACGTCGTCCCGCGCTGGGGCGGCGACACCAACTTCCTGCCGATCGTCGGGCACACCCGGGTGCTGCCCCAGCTGCTGGCCGACACCCGGGTCATGCTGGCCGACGCCTGGCCGCGGTAGCCATGCCCCGCCGGGGTGCGCGGAACGCGACACGCATCCCGGCAATCCGGGCAAATCGCCCGCGATGCGGTGTCCTGCGCCTCTAATGGGGTGGTGACGTCCCCAGACCGCCGCACCGTGCTGCGCGCGG
>NZ_JCANQV010000082.1:0-22161 GCF_059553635.1 Candidatus Streptomyces philanthi | reverse complement strand
ACCGGCGCGCCGGACGACGCGGCGGCTGCGCGGTCTGCTGCTGCTCACCGGCGCGCCGGACGACGCGGCGCGTTCCGTCGTACCGGGGCTGGTCTCGCTGCTGTCGCTGGAGCTGGAGCGCCGTCATCTGCGCGACGAGCCGGAGCGGCGGCGCCGGTCGGCGCTGCTGTCGGAGCTGCTGTCGGGGGACGGGCTGCCGCCGGACCGGGCCCGTGACCTGCTGGCCTCGGTGGGGGTGACGGCCGAGCGGGTCCGGGGCGTGGTGGTGGAGGCGCCCTCCCCCGACTCCTCGGACGGGGCGTCGCACGGGCAGGAGCGGGAACTGGCCGCCGATGTGGAGATGGCCGCCGATCTGGCGCTGGCGCTGCCCGGCGGGCTGGTCCGGGTCGCGGACGGGCACATCGAGGCGGTGGCCGGGGAGGAGCTGGACCTCCGCGGGGTGCTCGCCCGTTTCGCGCCGGGCCGCCCGGCCGGGATCGGGCCGGCCACCGCGCCCGGGACGGTCCGGGTGTCGCTGCGTCAGGCGGCCGGGCTGCTGGGGGTGAGCCGGGCCACCGGGGCGCCGGCCGAGGCGCGGCCCAGTGACACCAGCCGGCTGCTGCTGGAGCTGGGCGACCGCCGCACCCTGGACGGGTACGCCGACACCGTGCTGGGCCCGCTCGACCTGGCGGACAACGGCACGGAGCTGGTGGCCACGCTCGCCGCCTGGCTGGAGTGCGGCGGCGCCTGGGACGCGACCAGCCGCCGGCTCGGTGTGCACCGCCACACCGTGCGCAACCGGCTGGAACGGGTACGGGAGCTGACCGGGCGTCGGCTCGACGACCCCGACGACCGCTTCGACCTGTGGCTGGCCACCCGTATCCGCCGCGGTGATGCCCCGCCGGCGGCCGGACCCGCCGCGTGAACGGGCCGCGACGACACACCGTTGCCCCTTCCACCACACCCGTCCCACCGTCTTTACTTCGATCGTGAGCTACGAGATCCGCGCGACCGACCCCCTGCCCGTGACCGCCCGCACCCGCTCCCCCGGCACCGCGCCCGGCAAGCTGGTGGCCGTCAGCGATCTGCACGTCCGCTACCAGGAGAACCACGAGATCGTCGAGCGGCTGGTGCCGGAGTCCGACGCGGACTGGCTGCTGGTCGCCGGGGACGTCGGCGAGTTCGTCGAGGACATCCGCTGGGCCCTGGCCACCCTCAGCGAACGCTTCGCCCGCGTCGTGTGGGTGCCCGGCAACCACGAGCTGTGGACGCCGAACGACGACCCGGTGCAGCTGCGCGGCGCGGCCCGCTACGACCATCTCGTCGGCATCTGCCGGGAGTTGGGCGTGCTGACGCCGGAGGACCCCTACCCGGTGTGGGAGGGCGAGGGCGGCCCGGTGGTCATCGCGCCCCTCTTCCTCCTGTACGACTACACCTTCCGGCCCGCCGGCACGGCCACCAAGGAGCAGGCCCTGGACGCCGCCCACCGGGCCGGGGTGGTCTGCACCGACGAGTACTTCCTGCACCCCGACCCGTACCCCACCCGGGACGCCTGGTGCCGGGCCCGGGTCGAGGCGACCGAGGCGCGGCTCGCGGCGCTCCCCGAGGACCTGCCCACCGTCCTCGTCAACCACTTCCCGCTCGTCCGTGAACCCACCCGGCCGCTGCGCTACCCGGAGTTCTCCCTGTGGTGCGGCACCGAACGGACCGCCGACTGGCCCCGCCGCTTCCGCGCCGCCACCGTCGTCTACGGCCACCTCCACATCCCCCGGCTGCTGACCTGCGACGGCGTGCCGCACCAGGAGGTGTCGCTGGGCTACCCCCGCGAGTGGCGTCCCCGGGCCAAGCAGCCCGGCCGACCGGTACAGATCCTTCCGCCCGTCACCGTGGAGACCCCCGCATGATCGAGGAACTGCTGCCCCCGCCCGTCGCCGCCGTCGAGGCGTTCGAGGACCGTCCGCTGTCCGACATGTTCCCCGAGGAGCAGGCCGAGGTGGCGCGCGCCGTCCCGGTACGGCAGCGGGAGTTCGGCACCGTACGCGCCTGCGCCCGCGCCGCGCTCGCCCGGTTCGGCGTCCCGCCCGCGCCCATGCTGCCCGGCCCGGACCGCGCCCCGCGCTGGCCCGACGGTTTCGTCGGCGCCATGACGCACTGCACCGGCTACCGCGCGGCCGCCGTCGCGCGCACCACGGACCTGCACTCCCTCGGTCTGGACGCGGAACCCCACCAGCCGGTCCGGGACCCCGGCGTGGTCGACCTCGTCACCGTCCCCGAGGAACGCGCGGCACTGCCCGCCCTGCGCGCCGCGCGGCCCGACATCTGCTGGGACCGCCTGATATTCAGCGCCAAGGAGAGCGTCTACAAGGCGTGGTACCCCCTCACCCGCCGCTGGCTGGACTTCGAGGAGGCCCGCCTCGACCTCGACCCCGACCGCTCCGCCTTCACGGCCCACCTCCTCGTCGAGGGCCCGGTGATCGACGGCGTCCGCCTCACCACCTTCGAGGGCCGCTGGCTGATCTCCGACGGCCTGGTCGTCACCACCGTCACCGTGCCGCGATGACGTGCCCGGGGGCGCGGGCGGTACCCGCGCCCCCGGCGGGGGGGAGCTTCCCGGAACCGGGGCACGCGCGGCTCCGGCCCCACGTCCCTCATACCGCGACGACGTGCACGTCAGGAGGGTCCAGAACGGCAAGGTAGGCCGCCATGTCGTCCGGGTCGCTCGTGAAGACGACCGCACCGCCGTGCCGGACCGCGGCCAGCGCGACCCAGGCGTCCACCACGTCCGGCCTCTTCTTCGGCGGCAACTTCGCCTCGCCCAGTGCGGTCCCGGCCCTGCGCCAGTCCGTGACATCGGGCCCCATCGCGCAGGCAATGCACTCCGGCTGCCCTGCGCGCGTCCTGTGCATCGGTGGCGGCGAACTCCTCGCCCGCGGCACCGAGCAGTCCTTCAGGACGCCGCCCAGCGCGTGAACGAGCGCCGGGCGCGGGCGCCATGCCTGGGCGAGAACCGGACCGAGCACCAGGGGACGGTGCGGGCTTGTCCTCAGCCCCTCGTGGAGGTGCACCGCCTTGGCCTTCCTGTCGGCGAGAGCGATGAGCATGCCCGTGTCGTAGACCGGTACCCGAGCCGTCACGCGGCTTCTCCTGAGTGGTCGCCGGATCGGTCCGTCCCCTGAACGAGGCCGAGGGCGGCCTCCACTTCCCGCCGTTCCTGTTCCGTGAGCACCTCCGGCGGCACAGCGGCTTCCGGCGGCAGTGTCGCCGCTTCCTCCTCGGCTGCCGCGATCAGCGCGTCCACCGCGGCGAACTGCTCCTCTATGGCATCGGTCTCCGCCATCTGCCGCGTCGCCGCGTGCACCAGATAGGCGGAGACATCCATGCCCGCCCGCTCGGCGTGCGCTCTGACGCGCTCGGCCTGCTCCTGGTCAAGGCTGATACTGATCCTGGTCCTGGCCACGGCAGCAGTGTATGACGCGTATGACGGACTCCGCTCGCCCCAAGCCACCCGGCGGCCGCCCTCGCCCCGGGCCGCCGGTGCGCACCCCGTGCCGGACCGGGCGCGCACCGGTCCGCCTCACCCCTCGTCCGGGGCCAGCCGCAGCGAGATCGAGTTGATGCAGTAGCGCCGGTCCGTCGGTGTCGGGTAGCCCTCGCCCTCGAAGACGTGGCCGAGGTGGGAGCCGCAGCGGGCGCAGCGGACCTCGGTGCGGACCATGCCGTGGCTGCGGTCCTCCAGGAGTTCGACGGCGTCGGAGTCCTTCGGGTCGTAGAAGGACGGCCAGCCGCAGTGGCTGGCGAACTTGGTGTCGGAGCGGAACAGTTCGGCGCCGCACGCGCGGCAGGAGTAGACGCCGCGGGTGGTGGTGTCGGTGTACTCACCGACGAAGGCCGGTTCGGTGCCGGCCTGGCGGAGCACCTGGTACTCCGCCGGGGTCAGCTCGGCGCGCCACTGCTCGTCCGGCTTGTCGATCTCGTACGGCATGGTCTCTCCTCAGCTCAGGCGCCCAGGCGGGACAGGATGGCAGGGCCGAGGTCGGTGACGTCCCCGGCGCCCATGGTGAGAACGAGATCGCCGGGCCGGGCCATTCCCGCGATGAGGCCGGGGACGGCGGCGCGGTCGCCCGCCGCGGTGACGTCGGCGCCCGCGGCGCGGGCGGCGTCGAGGACGAGGGCGCTGGTGACGCCGGGGACCGGGTCCTCGCGGGCGGGGTAGATGTCCAGGACGACGGTGGAGTCGGCGAGGGCGAGGGCCTGCCCCATCTCCGCGCCCAGTTCCTGGGTGCGGGAGAAGAGGTGCGGCTGGAAGACGACCAGGACCCGGGAGTCCTGGGCGGCGCCGCGGATCGCCTCCAGGTCGGCGGTCATCTCCGTGGGGTGGTGGGCGTAGGAGTCGATGACCTGGACGCCGTTCGCCTCGCCCTTGAGCTGGAGGCGGCGCTTGACGCCGGTGTACTCGCCGAGGGCGGAGGCGAGCTGGTGCGGCGGCAGGCCGAGGGAGATGCCGGCGGCGAGGGCGGCGACGGCGTTGTGGGCGTAGTGGCGGCCGGGGACCGAGACGGTGAAGGTGAGGATGCGGCCGGTGTCGAGACTGACGCTGACGTCGCTGGTCAGGCCGTGCGGGGTGACCTGGAGGACGCGGACGTCGGCGTCGGCGGACTCGCCGTAGGTGACGACGCGGATGTCGTGGCGGCCGGCGATGCGGGCGGTCAGTTCGCGGGCGCCGGGGTGATCGGCGGAGATGACGAGGGTGCCGCCGGGGCGGATGCGGCCGGCGAAGGTGTCGAAGGACTCGTAGATCTCCTCCATCGACGCGTAGTTGGCGTGGTGGTCCAGCTCGACGTTGAGGACGATGGCGACCTCGGGGGCGTACTTGTGGAAGCTGCGGTCGCTCTCGTCCGCCTCCGCGACGAAGATCTCGCCGGTGCCGTGCTCGGCGTTGGAGCCGGGGGCGTCCAGGTCGCCGCCGATGGCGTAGGACGGCTTGAGGCCGAGGGCGGTGAGGGAGACGGCGAGCATGGACGTGGTGGTCGTCTTGCCGTGGGTGCCGGCGACGGCCAGGGGGCGCAGGCCGTCCATGAGGGCGGCGAGGGCGTCGGAGCGGTGCACGACGGGGACGCCGCGTTCGCGGGCGGCGGCCAGCTCCGGGTTGTCGGCGCGGATGGCGGAGGAGACGACGACGGCGGTGGCGTCCTCGGCGAGGTGGGCGGCGTCGTGGCCGAGGTGGACGGTGACGCCCAGGTCGCGCAGGGCGCGGGCGGTCGCGGAGTCCTTGGCGTCGCTGCCGGCGACGCGGGCGCCGCGCTGCGCGAGGATCTTGGCGATGCCCGACATGCCGGCTCCGCCGATGCCGATGAAGTGCGGCCGGTCCATCGAGGCTGGGATGGCGGGTGCCATGTGCGGGTCTCCCTGATCGTCGCGTGCGGTCGTACGGCGTCGATTCTCGCACCCGCCGGTGACAGCCCCGCCGTGCGGCGCCGCCCGCGGCGCTCAGCGGCGGATGAGGCCCTGGGCGGTGGCCGCCGCGACGGCCGCGGTGCGCGAGTCGACGCCGAGCTTGGCGTAGATGTGCACGAGGTGGGACTTGACGGTGGCCTGGCTGAGGAAGAGACGCTTGCTGATCCCGGCGTTGGACAGGCCGTCGGCGACGAGCTGGAGGACCTCGGTCTCGCGGCGGGAGAGGGCGGTGGCCGGGGTCCGCATCCGGTCCATCAGGCGCAGGGCGACGGTCGGCGCGAGCACGGATTTCCCGGCGGCCGCGGCGCGCACGGCGGCGGCCAGCTCCTCGGGCGGGGCGTCCTTGAGGAGGTAGCCGGTGGCGCCCGCCTCGATGGCGGCGAGGATGTCGGCGTCGGTGTCGTACGTGGTCAGGACGAGGACGCGGGGCGCTCCGGCGCGGGCGGTGAGGGCGGCGGTGGCCTGTGAGCCGCGCATCTCGCCGCCGAAGCGGAGGTCCATGAGGACGACGTCGGGTGCCAGGCGTGCGGCGAGGTCGACGGCGGCCTCGGCGGTGGCGGTGTCGGCGACGACCTCGAAGCCGGGTTCGGTCTCCAGGACGGCGCGCAGTCCGGCCCGTACGACGGGGTGGTCGTCGGCGAGCAGCAGCCGGATCGGGGTGGTGTCCGTCATGCGGGGGCTTTCTCGGGGGCCGTGGCGGCGGGGACGGGCAGGGTCACGGCGACGGCGGTGCCCTCGCCGGGGGCGGACTCGACGGCGAGGGTGCCGTGCAGGGCGCGGGCGCGGGCGCGCATGGCGGCGAGGCCGAAGCCGGTTCCGGTGGCGGCGGCGGAGCCGGGCGGGGGGACGCGGGCGGGGTCGAATCCGGCGCCGTCGTCGACGACGTCGAGGGCGACCTCGGTGTCCATGTAGCTCAGGGTCAGCTCGGCGCGGCGGGCATCGGCGTGCCGTACGGCGTTGGCGAGCGCGGACTGGGCGATGCGGAGCAGGGCGACCTCGTGGGAGGTGGGCAGTTCGGTGGGTTCGCCGGAGACCTGGCAGTGGACGGTGAGGCCGCTGGTGCGGGTGGTGGTGGCGCACAGCCGCTCCAGGGCGGCGGGCAGGGAGCCGCCCTCCAGGTCCGGGGGGCTCAGTTCGCGGACGAAGCGGCGGGCCTCGGCGAGGTTGTCGACGGCGGTGGTCCTGGCGTGCCGTACGTGGCCGAGGGCGGTGTCCGGCTGCCCCGGCAGGGCGCGTTCGGCGGCCCGGAGCAGCAGGTGGATGCTGGACAGGCCCTGGGCGAGGGTGTCGTGGATCTCGCGGGCGAGGCGTTCGCGTTCGGCGAGGACCCCGGCGGCGTGCTCGGCGGCGGCCAGTTCGCTGCGGGCGGCGGTCAGCTCCTCGATGAGGCGCCGACGCTGTTCGCTCTCCCGGTAGAGGGCCTGGTAGCCGAGGACGACGGCGACGGAGACGGCGGCGCCCAGGACGGGGCCGATGACGGTGCCGGGGGTGAGGGCGTGGGTGTGCCAGGCGAAGCCGGCGACCGCGGCGGCGGTGGTGGCGGCGACGACGGGCAGCGCGCCGCGGGTGGGCAGCAGGTGGAGCTGGACGAAGAAGAGGGGGAAGGCGAGCCAGACGCCGTCGGGGGTGAGGGCGAGCAGGACCAGCCAGAGGGCGCCGACGGCGGCCAGCCACAGGGCGGCGGCGGCCACGGAGGTGCGGACGCGCGGCAGGGCGGGGCCCGAGGCGTAGCCGGCGAAGAGGGCGGCGGCGGTGAGGACGACGGCGGGGGCGTCGGGGGTGTGGCGGGCGACCGCCCGGACGGCGGCGAGGGCCAGCAGTGCGGCCACCATCAGGTGGAGGCAGGTACGCAGCACCCGCAGCACGGGGGTGAGGGAGTGATCGGTCACGGTCTGTCCAGGTTACGGGTGGGGTGGGGGTGCGGCATCCATCGAAAGGTGTAAGGGGGGCCGCACCCTTCGGCGGCGCCGGACCCGTCCTGGGCGCGATGCCGTGCGGGGGCGGCCGGGGCGAGGGTGGGGGCAGCCGCCGGACGAGGGGTCCGGCGCCGGAGTCAAGGACGGCAAAGCCTGTGTTCGTCGCCTGGAGAGATCTGCGGTTCGCCAAGGGCCGCTTCGCCCTGATGGGCACGGTGATCGTGTTGATCACGGTGTTGGTGGGCCTGCTGTCGGGGCTGACGGCGGGCCTGGGCCGGGAGAACACGTCGGCGGTCACGGGGCTGCCCGCCGACCGTCTGGTGTTCTCCGCGCCGGCCGACGGCGGGAAGGTGTCGTTCTCCGACTCCCGCCTGTCCGCACGGACGGTACGGGCGTGGTCACAGGTGCCGGGGGTGCGGCGGGCCGAGCCGCTGGGCATCGCCACCACGAAGGCGGAGGCGGGTGACGCGAGTGCCGCGGTGTCGGTGTTCGGGGTGCGGCCGGGCGCGGCCCCGGCGCCCCGGTCGGACGCCCTCGCGGACGGCCGGGTCGTCCTGTCGCACAAGGCCGCCGACGCGCTCGGCGTCCGGGCGGGCGGCACGGTGTCCCTGGGCGGGCGCGCGGTGAAGGTCGCGGCGGTGTCCGGGGACGCGATGTTCAGCCACACCCCGGTGGTCTGGACGTCGCTCGGCGACTGGCGGGGGCTGCCCGGCGGCACGGACGGGGCGACCGTGCTCGCACTGTCCGTCTCCGGCTCCCCCGGCCTGACCGCGGCCGACGACCGGCTGGGGACCCGTACCGTCACGCTGGACGAGGCGCTGGACGGCATCGGTTCGTACGCGGCGGAGCACGGTTCGCTCCAGCTGATGCGGGGGTTCCTCTTCGCGATCTCGGCGCTGGTGATCGGCGCGTTCTTCACGGTGTGGACGATCCAGCGCAGCGGGGACGTGGCGGTGCTCAAGGCGCTGGGCGCGTCGACCGGCTATCTGCTGCGGGACGCGCTGGGGCAGGCCGTGGTGCTGCTGGTGCTGGGGACCGGTCTGGGGACGGCGGTGGCCGCCGGGCTGGGGGCCCTGGTCGGCGGTGCCGTGCCGTTCGTCCTCGATCCGTCCACCGTGCTGCTGCCCGCGCTGGTCATGATCGCGCTGGGTGCCGCCGGTGCCGCGCTGTCCGTCCGCCGCATCACGTCCGTCGACCCGCTGACCGCCCTGGGAAGTGCCCGATGAGCCTTGAACTGACCGATGTCACCCTCACCTACCCCGACGGGGACACCCGGCTGACCGCGCTGGACTCCGTCTCCCTGACGGTGCCGGCCGGCACGCTGACCGCGGTGATCGGCCCGTCCGGTTCCGGCAAGTCCAGTCTGCTGGCGGTGGCCGCGACGCTGATCACGCCGGACAGCGGCCGGGTGGTGATCGCCGGCCGGGACACCGCGGGGCTGGACCGGGCCGCGCTGACGGCGCTGCGGCGCAGCACGGTCGGGACGGTCTTCCAGCAGCCGAACCTGCTGCCGTCGCTGACCGCCGTGGAACAGCTCCAGGTGATGGCCCACCTGGACGGGCGCTCCCCTAAAGAGGCGCGGTCGCGGGCGCGGGAGCTGCTGGCGGCGGTCGGTCTCGAAGGGCAGGCGGACCGGCGTCCGCACCAGCTGTCGGGCGGCCAGCGGCAGCGGGTGAACATCGCGCGGGCGCTGATGAACGAGCCGGCGGTGCTGCTGGTGGACGAGCCGACCAGCGCGCTGGACCACGAGCGGGGTGCCGCGGTGCTGGAGCTGCTGACGACGCTGACGCACCGGCGGGCGACCGCGACGGTGCTGGTCACGCACGACCGTACGCATCTCGGCGCGGTGGACGCGGTCACCGAGGTGCGCGACGGGCGGCTCACACCTCCGGCGTCGGCGGCTGCTCCGCGTCCGCGTGCGAGAACAGCTTGAGGACGGGCACGCCGACCTTGTGGCGGGCGCGGGAGGCCCAGTCGCGGTGGAAGAACTCCTCCACGAAGTGGGGGGTGGTCAGCACGATCACCTCGTCCGCGCCCGTCTCGTCGACGGTGGTGCGCAGCAGGTCGAGGGGGTGCCGTTCGACGACCGTGCCGACGGCCTCGGCGCCCGCGGCGCGCAGGGCGGAGAGGGTGTGGGCCAGGGCCAGTTCGGCGGGCGCCTCCGCGCTGCTGCCGGACGGTTCGTCGCCCTCGCGTACCGCTTCGTCGAACTCGCCGAGCGCGACGTCGTCGATCGCGCGCAGCAGGACGTCCTGCGCGCCGCGCGGCTGCATGAGGACGACGAAGGAGACGGGGTCGTCGCCGTGGAGGGTCGTGACGAAGTCCACGTCGGCGGGCGTCAGAGGCTTCTCGATCATCAATACGCTCGTGAACACGACGGGCGCCCTTCTCTTTTCCGGGCCGCCGCATGGCACGGTGGCCCACAGAAACCATCCTGCCCCGTCGCCACACGGAGCCTTTCCGGCCTTTAGTGTGCCCAACGGAACATAAGCGGAACTGCTAGTTCCACTGATTGTCAGCTCCGACGGTAGCGGGTGAACAGGAACCCGGCCTCCTCCAAAACGGACTCCAGCACGAACCGTTCCGGAACCGCGACGGAAGGCCCGTTCATGATCCGCGGCGCGTCGCCCACAGCAACGACCGGGGCCAGGGAAAGACACATCTCGTCCAGCGCCCCGGCCGCCGCGAACTGCCCCAGGAGCCTCGGCCCGCCCTCGGTGAGCAGCCTGGTGTGCCCCCTGCCGGCGAGGACGGCGGCCACCCGGGACGGGTCGGCCCCCTCCCCCTCCCCGGCGAACAGCACCTCGGCCCCCGCGGCGCGGGCCGCGCGCACCCGGTCGGCGGGCGCCGCCGCGCCGGTCACCACCAGCGTCGGCACCAGCGCCCCGGTGAACAGCGGCGCCTCGAAGTCCAGCCCGAGACCGGCACTGACCACCGCGATCGCGGCGGCCGGGCCCTGGCCCGCCGCGGACCTGCGGGCGGCGAACGCCGCGCGGGCGCGGGCCGGGCGGTACTCCTCCCGGCGGACCGTCTCCGCCCCCACCACCACCGCGTCCGCGAGCGCCCGCAGCACCCCGAAGATCCGCATGTCGGCGGCGCCCGACAGCGGCTGCGAACGGCCCTCGTGGTGGGCCGCGCCGTCCAGCGAGGACACCATGTTGGCCCGCAACCAGCCGGCGCGTCCGGCCCGTACCGGGTCGCCCGCCTCCGGGTACGCGTAGGCGTCGGCGATCTCGTCCAGCGTCCATTCCCGGTCGGCGGCGGGCACCGGCTCCGGGGCGCTGTGGTCGGCGCCCGGGGAGGGCACGGTCGGCGTGGTGAGCGGGAAGAGGCGTCGCATAAGCGGCAGTGTGACATGCCTCGCTCACCGGACCGGGCGCCGCCGGGGAGCGGCTAGGCTGGAGCGCCGTGTCGTCTTCCCAGTCCTCTCCCGCCCAGACAGCCCCGGCAGCCACTCCGTCGGCCGGGAGCGCCCCCGTGGCCCTCACCTCACGCGCCCCGCAGGTCCCGGCCGACCGTCTCGTCGCCGAGATGGTGCCGCCGCCGCGCTTCCAGGACGCCCGCTTCAGCACGTACATCCCGGACGCCAAGCAGCCCAGCCAGGCCGAGGCCGTCCAGGTCCTGGGCGCGTTCGCCGCGGGCATCGGCGACACGGGACAGGGCGCGGGCGGACGGCGCCGCTGGTTCGGCCGGAGCGCGAAGAAGGCCGCGCCCCAAGGGCCGCGCGGTGTCTACCTGGACGGCGGCTACGGCGTCGGCAAGACCCATCTGCTGGCGTCGCTGTGGCACGCCACCGACGCCCCGGCCGAGCGCAAGGCGTTCGGCACCTTCGTCGAGCTGACCAACCTCGTCGGCGCGCTCGGCTTCCAGCAGACCGTCCGCACCCTCGGCGACCACCGCCTGCTGTGCATCGACGAGTTCGAGCTCGACGACCCCGGCGACACGGTGCTGGTCTCCACCCTCCTCGGCAAGCTGGTGGAATCCGGCGTCGCGCTGGCCGCCACCTCCAACACCCTGCCCGGCAAGCTCGGCGAGGGCCGGTTCGCGGCCGCCGACTTCCTGCGCGAGATCCAGGGCCTGAGCGCCCACTTCCGGCCGCTGCGCATCGACGGCGAGGACTACCGCCACCGCGGCCTGCCCGAGGCCCCCGCCCCGTACGACACCGGCACGGTCGTCAGCGCGGCGCACCGCACCCCGGGCGCCTCCCTCGACGACTTCCCCTCGCTGCTGGCGCACCTGTCGCGGGTGCACCCCAGCCGGTACGGCGCGATGTGCGACGGCGTACGGGCGGTCTGCCTCACCGACGTCCAGGCCGTGCCGGACCAGTCCACCGCGCTGCGGCTGGTGGTCCTCGCCGACCGGCTCTACGACCGCGAGGTGCCCGTGCTGGCCTCGGGAAAGGCGTTCGACGAGCTGTTCAGCGAGGAGATGCTGCGCGGCGGCTACCGCAAGAAGTACTTCCGGGCGATCTCCCGGCTGACCGCGCTGGCGCGCGACGCGAAGCCCCTCGTGGAGGAGTGAGGGCGGGTCGCGGGGCGGCGCCGTGGCGTGGTTCCGCGCGGCCGGGGCGCATGGTACACACATGCGGTCACGTCACCTGTCCGCCAGCAGGGAGTTGCCATGACCGCGACACGACGTCAGATCCTTGCGAGAACCGGCGCCCTGGCCGCCGGTATCGCGTTCTCCGGAAGCCTCACCGAACTCTTCCCCGCGGCCGCCGCCGCCCGCGGCGCGGGCCGGCACGGATACGGCCCGCTGGTCCCCGACCCTCAGGGACTGCTCGACCTCCCCGAGGGCTTCCGCTACACCGTCCTCTCCCGTGAGGGCGACCCGCTGCGCTCCGGCGGGGGCACCGTCCCCGGCAACTGCGACGGCATGGCCGCCTTCCCCGGCCCGGCCGGCCGCACCCACCTCGTACGCAACCACGAGAACCGCGTCGGCTCCCGCCACCCCGTCCCCGCCCTCCCCGGTCTGACCTACGACCCGGGCGGCGAGGGTGGTTGCACCGTCCTGGAACTGGACGGCGCCACCACCCTCCGCTCCGAACGGGTCGCCCTCGCCGGGACGGTCACCAACTGCGCGGGCGGCCCCACCCCCTGGCGCACCTGGCTCAGCTGCGAGGAGACCGAGCTCCGCGCGGGCGAGCGCGGCCTCACCAAGGACCACGGCTTCGTCTTCGAGGTCGACCCGTACGACCCGCGCCGCACCGGCGCCGTCCCGCTCACCGCGATGGGCCGCTTCCAGCACGAGGCCATCGCCGTCGACCCGCGCACCGGCGTCGTCTACGAGACCGAGGACGCCTTCGACCAGCCGTTCGGGCTGTTCTACCGCTTCCTTCCCGAGAAGCCGCTGGGCGGCCGCGGCTCCCTCCGGGCCGGCGGCCGCCTCCAGGCCCTGCGCGTCCCGGACGTACCGGACCTCTCCGCCGTCCAGCGGCCGGGCACCGTCTTCGACCACGTCACCTGGGTGGACGTCCCCGACCCGCTGGCCCGGCGGACCCCCGTACGTCTCCAGGACTTCGGCCGCGGCGGCATCACCCACGCCCAGAAGCTGGAGGGCTGCTACTGGGGCGGTTCCTGCGTCTACTTCGTCTCCAGCTTCGCCCGCCGTGCCATGGGGTCGGCCGCCGACCACTTCGGCCAGGTGTGGCGCTACGACCCGGCGCGGCGCCGTCTCACCCTGGCCGTCGTCTTCGGCCCCGGCACCGACGTGGAACTGCCCGGCGAGTCCCCCGACAACATCTGCCTGGCCCCCGGCGGCGGCCTGATGGTCTGCGAGGACGGCGCCGGCGCCCAGCACGTCTTCGGCCTCACCCGCCACGGCGAGGTCTACCCGGTGGCCCGCGGCCGCCAGAACATCGGCACCGCACAGCAACCGGAGTACGGCGAATTCGCGGGCGTCACCTTCTCCCCCGACTTCCGCACCCTGTACGTCAACGTGTACACGCCGGGCACGACCTTCGCGATCAGGGGGCCCTGGGGGCACTGACGGGGGCGGGACGGTGAGCCGGGGCGGCGGCTGCGGGCGTTGACGGGGCTGCCTCGCGTGTCCGGCGGATGCCGGGTGCGTGGGGCGGCCCGGCCGGGCGGGCCTGGCGGCTGTCGCGACGGCGCGTCCTGGTCGCGCGGTCCGGCACGACGGACCGCCGCGAGCGCCCGCGCTACCGGTGACGGGCCCTCACCTCTTGGCCTTGAAGCTCCGGACGGCGTGGCCCAGGCCGGCTATGTTCGTGTTCCAGTTCATCGTGCTGGGGTGCCCCTTACAGTTGGCCTTCGGGTAGAGGTAGACAAAGAACCGCGTGCGGTTCTTCACCGAGCGCGCGGTCCATTTCCCGGTGTTGAGGCACGCACGGGTGCTGATCGCGGTGAGCCCCTTGCCCTTGTACTTCTTCTTGGGCCAGGCGCAAAAGCGGTTGCGGGGGCATTGGCCCCCCGCCTTCACCGCCCGCGGCTTCGCCACGTGCGCCTTGGGCGCGACGGACCGGGCGGGCGCCGGGGAGGCGAGCCCGAGCACGGAAGCCGAGGCCACTGTTGTCGCGGTGAGGCCGACAACTGTCTTGCGCATGGAGAAGGTTCCTTTCATCGCTTTGCTGGCCGAAATTGAACCGTACACGTCAATCGATGTTCCGTTGGGCGTTTTACGGCAGCCAAGAGCGCTGCAAGCGTGGCTTGTTGGGAGTTTCATCCCTGCGCTGGCCTAGCGTCCGTAGAGGGGACCGCGCTCAGCGGAGCTTTCCAGCCGAACCTGTCGTCCGTTCGCCAGGTCTTCACGTCCCGCAAGTCTTGATCACTGCGCGACCAAGCTCCCCCTTTGCGGCAGCCCCTAGGCGCGCCGGGAGTTGAGGGCGCAGGCGGCCGTCGTGGCCGCCGTGGCGAGGAGGGTCGCGGTGGCCAGGGAGATCCAGGGGAAGGTGACCGTGCCGTGGAGTGAGCCGGTGATCAGGCCGGACACGGCCGCGTTCGCGGGTGAGGCGCTGTGGACGAGGAGCAGCAGGGCGGTCGCCAGGCCGAGGGGTATCGCGGTGCCGGGGCGGTGCAGAACCGGACGGTTGCAGAGTGCGCCGAGGGCCGTGCCCAGGAGCAGGCAGACCGCGGAGGACAGCAGTCCGGCGAGGGCCGCGGGCAGGGGCGGGACGGGGATGCGGTGGTCGGTGGAGTGCGGGTCGGCGACCACGGCGACGAGGGCGGTGGCGGCGGACGCGAGCAGCAGCGCGCAGAGCGCGGCGGTCAGCACGGTGGCGAGGTGGGCACGGCCGGGGCCGGTGGCGGACTCCGTACAACTCCGGGCGGCCGGGGGTTCGTTGGTCACGCAGACCCGGGTCAGCCAGGCCGTGGCCGGCAGCAGTCCGGCGGCGGCCCACCCGTAGGCGTCGAGGATCGGGCCGCCGACGCGGATACCGGCGGCGAGCCAGGCCGCGTAGAAGATGACCGGCGGCAGCCAGCGGTGCGAACGGGCCAGCAGGGCCGCGTGATAGCGCAGGAGAGCGGTCATGGGCGGGGGCCTTGTCGGAGGGTGTTGGGGTGGAGGGCGCGGGCGGAGAGGCGGGGAGCCTCGTCCGGGGGCGGGGAGGGAGACATGCAGGGGGCGGAGCCGACCGGTGGCGGAGGTTCCTGTGGTGATGCGGTGCTCGTGTCCCGGGCGGGGGCTTCGGGTGAGGGAGCCGGGGTGACCGAGCGGATGTGCCAGGGCGGGGTGGTGGTGAGGAGAGCGCGCAGCAGGACGTCGGAGTGGACAGCGGTGACGGTGAGCCGCGTGACGCCGTCCGGGCCCGGTGCGATCCGTGGATTGCCGGGCAGGTCCGGGGGGACGCCGCCCGAGGGGCTCTCCGCCTCGATGGTCACGCGGGGGCCCTGTGGCGGGGATTCGTCCTCGGGAGCGTCGTCCGCCACGGGCAGCAGGCGGCCGCCGACGACGCGGTAGCGGGCGTCGGCCGCGCCCGCCAGGCGGCGCGGGTCGTGGTCGACGAAGAGGACCGTGCCGCCGTCCGCGACGCGTTCGGCGACCGCGCGGTCGAGGATGTCGCGGGCGGCGGCGTCCAGACCGGTCCATGCCTCGTCGAGGACGAGCAGGGCCGGTTCGGCGAGCAGGGCCTGGGCGACGGCGACCTTCTGGCTGGTGCCCTTCGACAGTGCCGACAGGGGGGTGTGGGCGTGGGCACCGGCCCCGAAGCGGTCGAGCCAGGCGGCGGCGCGGCGCCCCGCCTCCCGCCCGCGCAGGCCGTGGACGCGGCCGAGATGGGTGAGGTAGCCGAGGGCGGTGAACGGCATGGCCGCCGGGAACCGCTCCGGAACGTACGCGGCGCGCGGCCGGCCCGTGATCCGCCCGGCGCTGGGCCGGTCGAGCCCGGCACACAGCCGCAGCAGGGTGGACTTGCCGCTGCCGTTGCCCCCTTCGACCCGTATCAGCGCGCGGGCCGGGAGTACGAGGCGGACGTCGCGCAGCACCCAGGGGCCGCGCACGCCGTAGCGGCGTCCGACACCGTGCAGTTCCATCGGTCCCCCCGTCATGTCCTCTCCCGTCCCGGAACTCTCAACGCGGGCCGGGCGGGCGCGGTTCCCGGCCGGGGAGGGGACGGGGCGGGGGCGCCGCACAGCGTCCCGCCACGCCACGCCATGCCGCTCGGCGGTCCGGAGCAGCAGCGGACCGCCCACCGCCTCCGCACCTCGCCCCTCGTCGAAGACAGGACGGACGGGCCGTCCGCCCCGGCTGGCACACTGGCACCGTGACCAGCACCGACCCCACCGGATCCACGGCCCCCGTCCCCTCGCCCGGCGAAGCGTCCGAGGCGGCGCGGGCCAACGGCAGCAGTCCGTTCCGGCACGAGGAGACCGATCGGGACGCCGCCCCGCAGTTCGTCCTGCCGCTTGTCGCGCGCATCGAGCGGAACGCGCCTCCGGACCGTACGGACGCGCTGGAGACGGCGGCGCGGGCGGTGCTGGTGTTGCTGTCCGATCCCCGGGCGACCGGTGAGGGCGAGTGGGCGGCGGCCGTGCGGGACTGGCAGGACGCCCGGATCCGCAAGGTGGTGCGCCGGGCGCGCGGCGCGGAGTGGCGGCGCGCGGAAGCGCTGCCGGGCATCACCGTCGAGGGCGAGGGCGCCCAGGTACGGGTGTACCCGCCGGTGCCGTTGGACGGCTGGCCCAAGGACCTGGCACGGCTCCAGGTGTCGGGCACGGAACTGGCCGACCAGCGACCGCCCGAGGCACCCGCCGGCGGAGTGCCCGTGCTGTGGTTCAACCCCGGCCTGGAGATGTCGGCGGGCAAGGCGATGGCCCAGGCCGGCCACGGGGCCCAGCTCGCATGGTGGGAGCTGACGGCCCCCGAGCGCGCCGCCTGGCGGGCGGCCGGTTTCCCTCTGTCCGTACGGACCGCCGACGGGAACACCTGGAAGGCCCTGGCCGACAGCGGCCTGCCCGTGGTGCGCGACGCCGGTTTCACGGAGATCGCCCCGGGCTCGGCCACCGTCATCGCGGACCACCCCGCCCTGCGCACGGGCTGACCGGCGGCGCCCGCGAGCCCCGCGTACGGGCCCCGGCAGGTGACGCGGGGCCCGTTGGCCGGCGCCGTGCGCGACGGGCGCGCCCCGAGACACGCGGGCCCGTCGTCCTGGCCCGTTCCCCGGTGCGGTGCGCTACGCCCCGGTAGCGCGCCGTGCGGCCGGACGGGTCCTCCCGGCCGGTGAGCACTCCGAGGAGCAGGCGCACGACCGCAAGGTTCCGGCCGCCGCCGCAGCCGCCCCGCCCGCGACCCTCACCCGCCCCACCCGTACCGTGGGCCCCGTGTTCACCTCAGTCATAGGTTTTACCGCCGTCGCCGCGCTGCTGACGGTGTCGCCCGGACCGGACTTCGCGGTGGTGTTGCGGACCGCGCTCGGGGCCGGGGGGCGGGTCGCGTTCTGCAGTGCGCTCGGGATCGCCACGGGTTGTTTTGTGTGGGGGCTGGCCGGGGCCGTCGGGCTGACGGCGATGCTGGCCGCCTCGCAGGTGGCGTACGACGTTCTCCGGGTGGCGGGTGCGTTGTACCTGATGTGGCTGGGGGTGCAGGCGTTGCGCAGTGCCCGGCGGCAGCGGAAGGCGTCCGCGACGGAGAACGATCCGGGGGCCGGGAGCGGCGCGGTGGCGGACGGCGAGGTGCCGCCCACGCCGCTGCGGGCGTTCCGGACCGGGCTGCTCACCAATGTGCTCAACCCCAAGGTCGGGGTGGTGTATCTGTCGCTGCTGCCGCAGTTCATCCCGCACGGCGCGCCGGTCGTCGCGACGACCCTGCTGCTGGTGGCCGTGCACGCCGTGCTGTGTGTGCTGTGGCTCGGCGCCATCGCGGCGGCCGTCCACCGGGCGCGGGCCGTCTTCCGGCGCCCCCGGGTGCGGCGACGGCTGGATCAGGCCACCGGTACGGTACTGCTCGGGCTGGGCGCGGCGGTCGGTTTCGAGACCGCCCGCTGACCGTGGCGCTCGCGCCGCGAAGCTCAGATCATGCTCTGAACCCCGGTGTCCGGGGGTTGGCCGCGCGGTACAGCGGCGAGAAGTACGGACAGTGAGGGGAGCGGGAGGGGGGACGTATGACGCGCCTTGGTACGGGGATCGGCTGGCGGCCGGAAATCGCCGCGGAGATCGCGGAGCTGCCCGGGGTGGACTGGGTGGAGGTGGTGGCGGAGAACATCTGCCCGGATCATCTGCCGCCCGCGCTGGCGGCGCTGCGCGAGCGCGGTACGACGGTCGTGCCGCACGGGGTGTCGCTGGGGCTCGGCGGCGCGGACCGTCCGGACGCCGGGCGGCTCGCCGCGCTGGCGGCACGGGCCGAGGCGCTGGACGCGCCGCTGGTCACCGAGCACATCGCGTTCGTGCGCGCGGGCGGGGCGGCGACCGGCTCGCCGGTGCTGGAGGCCGGTCATCTGCTGCCGGTGCCGCGTACCCGTGACGCGCTGGACGTGCTCTGCGAGAACGTGCGCATCGCCCAGGACGCGCTGCCGGTGCCGCTGGCGCTGGAGAACATCGCCGCGCTGATCGCCTGGCCGGGCGAGGAGCTGACCGAGGGGCAGTTCCTGGCGGAGCTGGTCGAGCGGACCGGCGTCCGGCTGCTCATCGATGTCGCCAATCTGCACACCAACCACGTCAACCAGGGTGAGGACCCGGCCGCGGCCCTCGACCGGCTGCCGTCCGGCGCGCTGGCCTATGTGCATGTCGCGGGCGGGGTGGAGCGGGACGGCGTGTGGCACGACACCCATGCCCATCCGGTGACCGCGCCGGTGCTGGACGTCCTCGCCGCGGTCTGCGCGCGGACCGAGCCGCCCGGTGTGCTGCTGGAGCGGGACGACGACTTCCCCGACGGCGCGGAGCTGGCGGGGGAACTGGACGCGATACGCGCCGTGGTGGAGGGGGCCCGTCATGGCCGTGCGGCCTGAGCCGGTGGACGGGGCGGCCGGTTCCACCGGGGCGGCCCGGCGGCGGCTGGCACTCGCGCAGGCGGAGCTGCTGGCGTCGCTGGTGGCCGGGGCGCCCGCCCCGGAGGGCTTCGACCAGGAGCGGCTGCGGGTGCAGAGCCGGGCGCTGATCGCGAAGCGGGCCTCGGTGGTCACCAAGGTCGCGCCCGAGCTGCCCGTGATCCTGGGCGCCGGGTTCCGGCCCGCGTTCACCGCGTACGCCCAGGACCGGCCGCTGACCGGCGGCTACCGGCGGGACGCGCTCGACTTCGCGGCGCATCTGCTGGCCCGGGAGCTGCCCGCCGACCGCGCCGCGCGGCGGCGGCTGACCCGGTGGTGGCGGGAGCGCTCCGGTCCCCGGCCGCCGCGGCCCGGGATCTTCTTCCGGTTGCTGCGACGGGTGGGCGTAGGGGGTTTCTCGTCATGAACTGGCTGTCGGACGTACTCGCCTTCGCGGTCGTGTGGTCGTCCCTGGTGCTCGTCGCCGGGACGCTGTGGGTCCGTGGCAGGACGCGGGTGGCGCGGCAGGACGCGCCCCCGGGGAACGCGTGGGAGCTGGCGTTCCTCGCCGGTGGTCCGGGGCGGGTGGCGGACGCCGCGATCGCCGGGATGCACCAGGACGGCCGGCTGGCCGTGGGCGGCCCGGGTGTCGTGACGGTGCTGCGACCGGTGGCGTGGGACGCCGTCGAGGAGGCGGTGCTGGCGGCGGTGGCGCGGACGCCCGGGGGTGCGCTGGCCCCGGTGCGGGCGCGGATCATGCGCAGCCGCGCGGTCCAGGGGATCGGGGACGCGCTGGCGGTCCGGGGGCTGATGCGGCATCCGCGTACGGGGCGGTCGTGGCGCGGCTGGGCGCGGGCCCAGTCGGCGCTGTACGCGGTGCTCCTCGGTCTCCTGCTGATCGTCCATGTCGCGGGCCTGCCGTGGGAGGGCGCGGAGCCCCCGCCGTTCCTTCCGCTCGGGCCGGTGCTGCTGGCGGGGGCCGTCGCCGCCGCGGTCTGCCGGCGGGCGCTGGGGCGGCGGCTGACCCGTGCGGGGCTCTCCGCGCTGCGGGCGGCGCGACGGGAGCACGGCTCGTTGAGTGTCACGTCCTCGGTGCCGGTGGGGCTCGCCGTCGCGCTCGGCGGCGCGGCGCTGGTGGCGGACCTGGCGCTGCGGGAGCAGCTGAGGGCGGCCCAGGGCGCCACGGTCGCCGCCCCGGCCGGCTCGTCGTCCTCGTCGTCGGACGCGCCGGGGAGCGACCCGTCCTGGGACGCGTCGGACGACGGCGGCGCGTGGTGCGGGGGTGCCGACGGGGGCTCGGGCTGCGGCGGGTCGTCGTGCGGAGCGTCCTCCGGCGGCGGATCGTGCGGCGGCGGGTCGTCCTGCGGCGGAGGCTCGTCCTGCGGGAGTTCGTCCTCGTCGAGCTGCGGATCGGGCTGCGGGTCGGGCTGCGGCGGCTGACGCCCGGCGGTGGGCGCCCGGCGGGAGCCGCGCCTCGGGCGTGTCCGGCGGATCACGGCTCTGGGCGTCGAAGGCCGGCATCCCGCCTCGCGATCGGAGGACGGGGCAACTCACGTCATACTCAGTGACGTTGGACGCATGGAGCGGTTTCCCGAAGAGCGGTGGGGACCGGTACCAGGGAGGCAGACATGGACTTTTCCTCGGAAGCGGCGGAGGCGGCGCGCCGTGCCCACGAGTGGGCGGTGAAGGTGGACGGGGGGACGTCGGCCTCGGGCCGCGAGGTGGCGCGGGCGCGGGCCCGGCTGTGGGCACGCGTGGCGCAGGCGTGCGCGGCTGTCGCCGCGGCCCCGTCCCCCCTTGCCGTTCAGGCGGCGGGCCGGGCACTCAACGCGGCGCGGCAGGAACGGGCCGATTACTTCGCGGATCTGGAGGACCAGGCCATGATGTGGGCCGATGTGGCCCTGGCCTGTGCCGCCACCGGCGCCGCATAGCCGCCTGCGGCCCGGCGGCCCCTCCCGGCCCCGGAGGGCGGGCCGCGCTGCCTTCTTCCGGGGCATAGCGCCCCCGACACCGGCGCCCGGTCCTTTACTTCGGCAACCACCACCCCAACCATCCCTTTTGTCCGTCAACCGTTCGGCCGGTCGCCCCGCTCCCCCGGGCCGTCCGCCGTGCGCCGCGCTGCCAGGAAGGGACGGCTCGTGAGAGCACTCGCGCTGTACGGGACCATCGGTTCGCTGATCGTGACCGCTCTCGCCACCGCCCCGGCGGTCAGCACCCCCCAGGCCGGCGCCGCGCCCCCCGCCCCCGTCGCGCGACGCCTCACCTTCGGCCGCTGCGCCCCCGTGGAACGCCTGCCACCACCGGTGGAGTGCGCCACCCTCACCGTCCCCCTGGACTACGCGCGCCCCCGGGGCAAGCGGATCGCCCTGACCGTCAGCCGCGTCCGGGCCACCGCGCCCGAGGAACGCCAGGGTGCCCTGGTCTTCAACCCGGGCGGCCCCGGCGGCACCGGTATGGACTTCCCGCTGTACGCCACGCTCCCCGAGTGGCGCCGCACCGCCCGCGCCTACGACTTCGTCGGCTACGCGCCGCGCGGCGTGGGCCGCTCCGCGCCGCTGTCCTGCCAGGACCCGAAGGAGTTCACCAAGGCGCCGACGGACACCATGACGCATCCGGACGCCGCGTTCCGCGCGCGGAAGGTCGCTCAGGCGAAGGCGTACGCCGCGGGCTGCGTCCGCAACGCCGGGGCCGACCTGCCGTACTACAACTCGCTCAACAACGCCCGTGACCTGGACATGCTGCGGGCCGCCCTCGGCGAGCCGAAGCTGACGTTCATGGGGGCGTCGTACGGCACCTACTTCGGCGCGCTGTACGCGGCGATGTTCCCCGGGCACGTACGGCGGATGGTCTTCGACAGCGTCGTCGACCCGGACCCGCGGCAGATCTGGTACCGCAACAACCTCGACCAGGACCTCTCCTTCGAGCGCCGCTGGCGCGACTGGCGCCGCTGGACCGCCGCGCACGACGCGGTCTACCACCTCGGCAAGGACCAGGAGGCGGTGCAGCGCGCGTACGACACGGCGCTGGCGCGGCTGCGGCGCGACCCGGCGGACGACACGGTCGGCCCCGCCCAGGCGCAGACCGCGTTCGTCGACGTCATCTACAACGACGTCTTCTGGCCCCGGCGGGCGTCGGCTCTCTCGGAGTACCTGCGCGGGCGGCCCGCCGCGCTGATCCGGCAGGCGGCGCCGCTGCCCGAGGACGCGGAGGAGGTGGAGAACGGCAACGCCGTCTACACCGCCGTCCAGTGCAACGACGCCGCCTGGCCGCACGACTGGCGGACCTGGGAGCGGGACACCACCGAGGTGGCGCGGACGGCGCCGTTCGAGAGCTGGGGCAACACCTGGATGAATCTGCCGTGCGCCTTCTGGCCGGCGCCGTCGCGGGCGGCGC